>CACZRH010000091.1 GCA_902783455.1 uncultured Lachnospiraceae bacterium
CCTGTCGCATCTTTTACGGTTTCAAGATTTTCAAAAAACGGATCATCAAAAACACCCGCATCCTTTTTCACCTTCACGATTCTCGTTACCGCATCATTCACACGCGCTTCTTCGATATCACCGTTTTTTACGCCATTGATAATGTCATACATAGCCTCATCAAAGGTATCAACCTCCATAAGCATATCTATTCCGGCATTTACCGAAGTTACCACCTGTGCATAATAGGTTTCCGGAGAAGTATTCTGAACGGAATTCCAGTCGCTTACGATAAATCCTTCGAATCCCATCTCATTTTTCAGATATTGAATATATTTTGCATTTTCATGCATTTTCACTCCGTTTAAGGAGGAATGACTGATCATAATCGTCTTAACACCCGCGTCAACCTGGGCCTGATAAACGCTTAGAAGCTCTTCGATTTCTTTATTTGACAAGGTCGCATCTCCGCGGTCAATCAGTCTTTGGACATCGGAATTTTCACCGGTTCCGTATACAACGTTTCCATCCGCAAAGAAATGTTTTGCACATGCAATCACACCTGCATCCTGCAATCCCTTTGTATATGGAACGCTTAAATTCTTTATGATTTCCAGATCGGAGCCGTAACTTTCATAGGTTCTGCCCCATCTCGGATCTACCGACTGTGCAACGACCGGTGCGAAATTCCAAATCATATGACAAAGCTTCGCTTCATCTGCGGTAATCTGACCGACCTGATACATTAAATCCGGATCATTCGCTGCTCCAAGACCGATATTATGGGGAAAAATCACAGAATTCAGGCAGTAATTCACCCCGTGTACATCATCCTGTCCGTAAATGTAGGGCACCCCGGCATCGGAGGAAATTGCCCTGTTTTGGAATCCGTCCACGTAATTCTGCCATTCCGTAAACGTTAAGGTGCTGCTTTTGGAAAGGATGCTGCCATAGTCGAACTCTTTCATTTTTTTCTCATTCAACCGATAGCAGGCCGGCTGCACCATCTGCGCCGCCTTCTGCTCCAGCGTAAGGCTGTCCACGATTTCTTCCGCGGTCATGTTCTGATACTGAAGATATTTATAGCTGCCTTTATGCGTTTCCCTTGCATCGGTATTATCGATATCATAAGGCGCATACGGCTCTATTCTAAGTCCGTTGCTGCATCCCGGCAAAATAAGCAGATTTGTTCCGAGAATCGCAACACACAGAACGGATTGTACAATTTTTGAATTCCTCTTTTTCATTCCTTTTCCCAACTTTCCGAATTTCAATATTCCAAAACAAAGTATACACCATAAGAGGAAAAAATGAAAATATGCCGGATATGCAAATAATTTTTCGGTACCGGGCACCGTTTTAATCCGAATGCCCGGTAACCCAACATAATCATAATTAATACGGGCTATGCCACTTTCCCGTCACTTCCTACACCACTTCCCATGCAGGCAGCAGACAGTCATCCTTCTTCGTGTAACTGTAAACGGAATCAGAAAGAATCTCCACCTCTTCGAGCTGAGTGGCATTGACTTCCTTCACCATCTCCTGAAGCGTTTCCCACTCGGTTTCCGATCTCTTCGGAAGGAGAATCACCTCGTGTACGGAACTCGGTAAAATATAAAGATCCCGATCCAGTTTTTCGGCAAAATTTTTCAACACATCCGGGTACAGGATACTTGCCGCACCGAAGACCTTGCTCGAATTGCTTAAAACATACATCCCGAATTCATCGGATTCCTCTTCCGGCATGCACACTTCGGGAAATCCTTTCTTTTGCAGAAGTTCATTTAACACCTCGGCAATCGGGCGAAGCTCGAACTCTAGAAGCTTCGGCGTATTCTCCTTCGCAATTTTATCAAGCGTATCCACGTCAACACCCCATCTTTCCAAGTGATTGTTATATATTAATATCGTGGCATTCTCAAATTCATCGTTATTAAGCAGGTAATAATAGACTACCGCCATATCCAAAAATTTCTTATGCGGTATCGTTTCGAGCAGCTTTTCATTTTTTTCGTAATTAACCAGTTTAAATGCAATATGCTCCTTTGCCTTTTCAAAATCTAAAAAGGCCTCCACATCAAAAAGGTTGTTCTTGGAACCGAAACGAAAGGTATCAATAATGCGGTCCACAATTTCACTCCAGCTTCTACCCATCTGATACTCATCATAATACTGCTCCAAGTAAATGGTCGGGGAAATCGTCTCTCCTTCCCCTGTAAATGTCATCCCCTTTAAGATGACACCGTTGTTCTTCGTAACATCCGTAACCCGGACGGTAATTTTTTCATCCAGTTTTGTCTGGACTTTCTTTGTAATGATTTCCTGAAACTCTTCAAAATTTAATTTTTCCATAGTGATTTTCCTTTCTGAATGTAAGAATTGACAGAATTAACAGACGGGGATGATCCCCGGTTAGAATTTAAAAATAATACTGATTTTTTCGTTGAAATTAATACTGAATTGTAATTTTGAAAAAAAGAACGAAAAAAGGCAACGACCTAAATCGTTGCCTTACAAAGCTATTTGGTGAATGAAAACGAACTGACCGGTTTATACTCTTGATAAATACTCTCCGGTTCTGGTATCGATTTTAATCTTGTCACCGATTTCAACAAACAAAGGAACATTTACCTGTGCACCGGTTTCTACGATAGCCGGCTTATTTGCACCTGTTGCGGTATCACCCTTAAAACCGGGTTCGGTCTCGGTAACCTCAAGTTCTACAAATAAAGGAGGCTCAATAGCAAATACGCTTCCGTTATGGGAGCAAACCTTAACCATTTCATTCTCCTTAACAAACTTAAGAGCATCACCTACTTCGTCTGCATTGAGTGCAATCTGCTCATAGTTTTCGGTATCCATGAAGTTAAACATGTCACCGTCAGCATATAAATACTGCATGTCCTTTCTGTCGATACGTGCGGGCGGGAATTTTTCAGTAGGTCTGAAAGTCTTCTCCACTACACCACCGTTCTTGATATTTTTCAGTTTTGTACGTACAAACGCAGCGCCCTTTCCGGGTTTAACGTGCTGGAATTCTACGATCTGAAATACATTTCCTTCAATTTCAACAGTAATACCGTTTCTGAAATCACCGGCAGAAATCATAATATATCCTCCTAAAATTAACAAACTTACAATAACTCCTATATAGTTTAATATAAGCGCCGGGAAATTTCAACAAAAATTTCGTTTCCGTTTCATATCGTTTTCCATAAATTTAAGTTCCAAAACAATTTTTTGCAGATTTTGTTTTATATCGTTTTCCTGTAGTAATTTCCGATTCCCTCCGCTTTTCCTTCAATGCACAGGGAGATTAATTCACAAAGAAGTTCGGAATAGGAAACATCCAGCCCAATCTTATTTAATAACTCCAGAATATCCTCCATCTTCATCGGTGTCTCCTCCAGTATTCGAAGCAGAGCTGCCCTTAATACCGTTCCGGTACTTCCTGCGGCGAATTTTGCTTCATATTTATCCGCCTCATTTACTCCTGTATTTTCATCGCCGGATTTTACTTCAGCCCGTACCGGAATGAAAAGATCCGTCACGCCACAGAGCGCATCCAGCAAAACCATCGGATCAGCTGCGATACCGGCGCCTTCCGCAATCAGCCGGTTACATCCGTCTGAGAGTCCGTCGGTAATTCTTCCCGGAACCGCAAAGATTTCCCGTCCCTGCTCCAATGCCTGACAGACCGTGATATAAGTCCCGCTTTTCTTTCTGGCTTCCACCACCAGCAGAATATCGCATAGTCCGCTGATAATCCGGTTCCTTGCAGGAAAATTCTGTGTTTTTGCAGGAGTTCCCGGCTGAAATTCCGAAAGTACTCCCCCGCATTCAATCAGCCTTTCATATAAGCTTCGGTTTGCTGTCGGATAACAGATATCCACACCGCTGCCTAAAATCCCGAATGATTCGCCTCCTGCTTCCAGCGCGGCATTTTGCGATATTCCGTCCACACCTCTTGCCATACCGCTGATAATCGTAACATCGTATTCGGCTAACGTCTTTCCGAAAAGCTCCGCACATTTTTTCCCATATTCCGAACACTCCCTTGCACCGATAATCGAAACAATCGGCTTATTCTGATCCGGAAGTTTTCCTTTGTAGAAAATACCGAAGGGCGGATCCGTGATTCGTTTTAACCGGTTCGGATAATGCTCCTCGGAATAATACACAAAATGTATTCCCTCATTTTCCCTTTCCGAATAAAACTGCTCCATTCTTTTATATACCGTTTCCGGATTATCACGGTAATCCGCCCTTAATTTTACAAGACTTTTCGGAAGCTGTTTTTTTAAGATTTCCCGTAACATTTCTTCATCTGAAGAAAGAATCGCCTCCCGGCTTTCCAAAGCTTCGCTTAACTGAATCAGTCTTTTTGACCCGACCCCCGGAAGGGCATACAGGCCGTTTGCTATTATTCTTTCCTTTAAATTTTCTTCTTTCAACTTCATCTTCCTCCCTAAATGACACTAGGTGACGGGGTTGTTGTGTCATTTTTTCACAACCTACCAGTCGCTGCTTTGTACACGAAATGACACTTGGTGACGGGGGTATAGTGTCATTTTTACGGCATCTGCGCATCCGTAACCCGGTAACCAATTGACTCTGCTATGTGCGCTTCCCGTATCAGCTCACTTTCCTCCAAATCCGCTATGGTCCTGGCAACCTTCAGAATCTTATGATATCCCCTTGCCGACAGCGACAATTTCTCAAATGCATTTTCCAGTAATCTTTGCGCAGAAGGTTCCATCCTGCAAAAATCCAGAATTTCCGAAGAATCCAATTCCGAATTAAAATTTCTGCCACAGTCTTTAAACCGTTCCTTCTGCATTTGTCTTGCTATCATGATTTTTTCGCGCATTTCACTGCTGCTTTCCGGTTTCTTTCCGATTCCTTTCAGTTCATTAATGGAAATCTTACTCGCCGATATGCTCAAATCAATCCGGTCGAGAATCGGTCCGGAAAGCTTTGCCCGATACCGTTTGATTTCGTACTCCGAGCATCTGCATTTATTCCGGTCCGGATAGTATCCGCAGGGACACGGATTACAGGCAAGAATCAACATAAAATCAGCCGGAAAGGAAAAGCTTCCGCTGATTCTCGAAACCTCCACCTTTTTATCCTCTAACGGCTGCCTTAACACCTCGATAACCTCACCGGAAAAATGCGGCGCCTCGTCTAAAAACAACACGCCTCTGTGCGCCATGGAAATGATTCCGGGCAAAACATTATAGCCTCCTCCTGTCATTGCCTGTTTCGTTACCGTATGATGCGGTGAGCAAAACGGTCTTTGCAGAATCAACGGCTTTTCTTCCGAAAGAAGCCCCTTAATACTGTAAATCTGCGAAATTTCAAGGCTCTCTTCCATCGTAAGCGGCGGAAGGATGGATGGCATTCTTTTGGCAATCATGGATTTTCCTGCCCCGGGCGGTCCTACCATCATAAAATGATGAAACCCGGCGGCAGCGATTTTTGCCACCCGCTTTACCCCCTCCTGTCCGTATACATCTTTAAAATCTTCGCCGGAAGAATTTAATAAACCATCCTCAGAAAAATCATAATCCATACCTGATTTTCTCTTTACATCGGCATTTTCCGTGCTCCCGTCAGGCCGGATCACTCCGGTATTCAGGCACTCTATAATCTCCGTCAGATGCGAAAATCCCACAACCTCAATTCCGTCAATAACGCTTCCTTCCGCCTCATTCACTTTCGGAACAACACATCTTTTTATCCCCATTTTTCTCGCCATAAGGGCACTCGGCATCACTCCCCTTACGAATTTAATTTCCCCGTCAAGTCCAATTTCTCCCATAAATAAAGTCTCTTCCAAAATATCAGCCGGAATTATTTCCAAAGCCGCAAGAATTCCTATGATAAGTGGTAAATCGAAAGCGGTTCCGGTCTTTCTTACATTCGCCGGCGATAAATTTACCGTAATCTTTTTCGGTGGCATCATAATACCGATATTTTTAAGTGCCACACGAACCCTTTCTTTCGCCTCTTTTACCTCCCCGCTTACCATACCGACAATATCAAATCCCGGTAACCCGCTGGAAACATCCACTTCCACGCGCACCAAAAAACTGCCCATTCCGACAATGGCAGATGACAAAACCATTCTGTACATAAAAAACCTCCGATTTAAATTTTTGAATCCGAATTTTTAAACAAATGAAAAACACTTTATGCCGAGCGCATAAATTTGATTTAAGAATCCTTGCTGAACATTCAAAAATTGAAGCAAGAACCCTGGCAGAAAAACAGAATACAAGCAAGAATCAAAAATGAAAATATTAAAATAACAACAGAAATAAAATGAATTTAAGAAAAACAGATTATTCAGATATATTCGGGCAGACCGTTATGGTCTGCCCGCTTATAGACAATTAATTTTCAACCAAAAGAATTAGTTGGAAACGGTAACACCCTTCAGACCGAGTTTCTGAATCATGCCGACAGGATCCTGTGCGAATTCAACCAGGTTCTCCTGATCGATTTTACCTTCCAGATAGAGCTCTGTCAAAGCTTCGTCCATGGTAATCATACCCTGACGACGGTTGGTCTGCATGATGGACATTAACTGGTGAGACTTACCTTCACGAATCAGGTTACGAACTGCGTGGTTAGCAAGCATTACCTCGAATGCAGCAACACGGCCTCTTCCGTCTGCGGTAGGAACCAGCTGTTGGGAAATAACTGCCTCAAGTACGTTAGCCAGCTGTACACGAATCTGCTGCTGCTGATGAGGCGGGAAAACGTCGATGATACGGTCGATGGTTGATGCAGCACCGATGGTATGCAGTGTGGACAATACCAAGTGACCGGTCTCAGCTGCGGTAACCGCTACGGAAATTGTTTCGTAGTCACGCATCTCACCTACGAGGATGATATCCGGATCTTCACGAAGTGCAGCACGAAGTGCATTTGCATAACTCATGGAGTCGAAACCGATTTCACGCTGGTTAACCATTGCAACCTTATGAATGTGCAAATACTCGATCGGGTCTTCCAGAGTGATGATGTGAGCATCACGGTTATTGTTTGCTTTATCAATAATGGAAGCAAGTGTGGTAGACTTACCGGAACCGGTAGGACCGGTAACCAGAACCAGACCACGCTTTCTGTTATACAAATCAACTACGGCATTGGGAACACCCAACTGTGCGGGAGAAGGAATAACCGTGTTAACGGCACGCATTGCCATTGCTACGGAACCTCTCTGACGGAATACGTTTACACGATAACGGCCTAAGTTTGTTACCGCGAAGGACATATCCAACTCACCACGCTCTTCAAACATTGCTCTCTGGTGGTCTGTCATAATCTGACGAACGATTTCCATCGTGTCTTCAGGCTTCAGTACAGGAAAATCCATGTTCAGAAGATGTCCGTTTACACGCATCTTCGGAGGAAGACCTGCAGTTAAATGGATATCGGATGCTCTTGCATCCATGGAAACCTGCAAAATTTCTTCAATTCTAGGCATATCTTAAGTCCCCTTTGCATATATTTTTTGCTGTTGCCCGGCACACAGCCGGGACAATTTTACCCTAACAGTAACTTTAATTATACCTTCTGAAAATATATCTTTCAAGTAAAAAATTTCTTTGACAACAACTAAATTACATGCCGATGCCGGGTCCTCCATGAGGCTTTTTCTCTTTGACCAGCTCCTTATTATCCAGTAATTTTTTAACAAGATTCAGCTTTCTTTTGTCATCACCGTTCAGCTTCTTCTTACCGGGTTCTACTTTTTTATTTGCAGTATGATCCTTCATTTTATATGTTACATATGCCTTAGCTGCTTTCCTCATACCCCTGACAGCACTGGCATATGCTGCTTCTGCCTTAGTTATATTGAAACCGGCTTTGTCACGATTTTCCTGAATTTTCGTAGCAAGAATGAGACATTTGTCAATCGAAACCTGTAAAGCCTTATATTCCGGAGAATTTTTGAAAAAACCTTTGGCATGCCGCGCTTCGTCTTTTAATGTTGCCAATGCATTTACGGTTTCTTCATTCACTTCATACAAAGCACTCATTCTATAAGGATTATTCACCTGCTTTTCTTTTTCAGGTGCCGGAGAAATCAGCTTCTGTTTCTGAATTTCAGGATCTTTCTTAAGTTCCTGATCAGAAAGTTTCACTCCATTCAAAAATACATGGAACCCCTTATTGAAGTCCATTTCGTTACCGATCATCTCCGTTATTTGGGTCTCTTCCTTAGTCGGTATATGCGGCGGAAGTCCAAACGTCTGCAGTATAGTATCACAAAACAGGCGGCATGTTCTGCCATTTCCATCACTAAATGAATGTTCACTCAGAGTCATCTGGTATGCAAAGGCGGCAAGCTGAACAGCTCTTGTTTTGCGAAGTGCAGGATCATCTGTCTGTTTGATAATGTTCATGTTTTCAGCGATGGTACTAAGGGTTTTATATAAAGCCTGAGGGACTGCCGTAGCCGCCGGGCATAATAAATCACCTGCATTGATACTTCCTCCCCGAAGCATCCCTCCCTCCGGATCTCCGGGTCTGGCCATCTTATTTATCGTTGTTATGGTTTCATACAGATCACTGAAACTTATATGATCTTTTCCTATAAGCTCTGAAGATCGCAATCTTGAATACTCTGCACCGGCATGTAATCCAAGTGGTGCCCGTTGCGCATTTAGCAGCCTTTGCTTCGCTTCTTCATATTCCAAAGTACCCTCTTCGGCACGGGCTAAATGTTGTTCAAGTTCTTTTATATCACTTGACAATGTGTTCGAGTTTCCGGAACGAGCCTCATATAAAGTCAATACTCTTCCTGATTCGGGTTTGTAATCATCAATGTCACCAATACCCGGTGCAGGCTCGTCAGTAAGAGTGAAAGACGCTGTTGTTCTTTCATATCCCTCCGCTGTGTCCCTGTCATCCGGCTCGTTTTCCATGAACTCATGGGAATAGAGTTTGCCTCCAAATTCCCTGGCAAATAAAGTTGCAGCATCTCCAAAGTCTCTATCTTCCCGGTCTACTGCACGCAAAACCTTTTGGGCTGCACTCTCATATATGTCTTCCAGTAATTCGGTAACCGTTATCTCGCGCTTCTGTTTTGCTGCCTTTTGGAATTTATCTGTTATTGACAAAGCTTCTTTTTGGTATATCTTAACCAACGGATCGAATATTGAATATTGATCGTCTTTATATCCCTGAAGCTTCTTACTGCTATGCATTTTATCAATCAGACTCTGAAATGAATCGGATACCATTTTCTGAAGCGTAGCCAGATCTGATTCCGATACAGGTTGACCTTTACGATGTACTATAGGCATATATTTTTTCTCCTTTTAAAACTTACAACCGGAAACTGCTGCATTAAGAACAGTTCCCATATACTCAGTGTACGAAAAAGTTTGCGAAACTGAAATTTGTGGGCAGAGGAATGGTTGCCATATAAATGGTCGCAATCACAAGCAACACAACGGAAACAATCAGTACGATCATCCTGTTTTTGGTTTTCTTGAAAATTCCTACGATACCAAGCAGGAATAAAACAACGGAATAAAGAACCGATACCAGACCATATGCATCTCCGTGCGCATTATCCAGTTTTCCCTGTTCAAGAATTTCATCCGCCTCAGCCAGTGTCTCTTCTGCTCTCTCATAATAACTGTCTACAAATCCTTCTTTATCGAAAGGAGTAACTCCCTCATCAATTGCCCAGTAAACCGCCTCCTCAAATTCATCCGTGCAGTTATCGGCAATCAGCATCTCGAGCTGTTCTTTGATCAGCTCTGCTTCTTTATAATTACCGTTTAACTCGGCAACCTCCCTGTCAACCATGTAATCATTAATGGTATTCCAAAGAATCATATCCTGCATATAATTCTGCGCCGCTTCATTGTACATGGAATTTCCCAATGATGAAAGATTGTTGCTTTCGGTGTAATTGGTTGCCTGGTTTCCGCCGTGAAGCGAACTGATCCAGCTGGCCCATGCTGTAAGAATAGCGGTAACGCCAAGCAAAATGGCGATTAGCAATTCCAGTTTTTCTTCGCTGATTCCTTTTTTCTTCTCTTCCGTGGTTACTTCTGTTTTCATATTAACTTCTTCCGACATTTTTTTCCCCTCTGTCTTTCTTTTTTTAATATTTTTATCAGGTTTAACCTGAATTACAAACAAAATAATTCTTATGATTTACTCTGCATAAAAGGATGTCTGACCGTTTTCATCCACATTAAAGGCAACAAAGTCCGTCAGATAGTAATCATAATAAATATCATCAATGCAGAACGCATATAAGAAATCGGCTTCCGAAAGCAACCCGTAAACAATTTCCGGTGTTCCTTCGATTTTATACTCCGAACCCTGCCACTCGCCTTCCTCTTCCGTTTCGGCATCCATGCTGTAATAGCGGGGAATAATTACGTCCCCTTCTTTTAATTTTACAACGCTTCTTGCAGCCGCACCGTTTTCACCGATGCCGTCCCATGCGCCCTCTATCGTTACATTTCCCTCGGCATCCTGACGGATACGAAGATTCGTTTCTTTTCCGTTTAACAAAATCGGCGAAGTATACACTATGAAATCTTCATCATAATCGACAACATAGGTTGCCAGATTCTGTCCGTCCGGAAGCGACATCCAGTAGCCGTCGAAATAATCTTTAAAGGTTCCCTTCTCCCAGTCGGCATCTACATCAAAGGTCTCTCCAAGTTCAATGTAATCCTTGCCATCGTCGGAAACCTGATAAACCGTTGCATATACGGCTGCCACATTTTCCAGACTCTTTGAATCCAGCGAAAATCCATATATTCCTTCATCGTCAATGGCCGGTTCACTCGCAAACCGGACCAACTTGCTTTCGCCGGTTTCCTTAATATTGTCGGCATATTCCCAATGTGTCTTCGAAGGAGCTTTGCTTCTGTAGCATCCTGCCGACTCGTCATATTCATATTCACAGCCGGAACTCCAGTTATCATCCTCGTCGTAATAATAGCTGTCGTCATACCAGCCATCCTCATCGTACCAGTACGCATCAGATTCCTCATTGTATTCTTCGCCGGAATAATCATCCTCATTTCCGCCTGCCGTGCCTGCATAGGATGCACCGAGATTCTGGCGGTCAATAAACGAAATATAATAGGGGCTTATGGAAATCGACTCAAAAAATGCAAGTTCCTGGGAACCGCCAACCTGAAGCGGATAGTACATGGCAAGACCACCGGCCGTTTCATGGTTATATCCTGAAACCTTATAAGAAATCACTTGTGCA
The DNA here is from genome assembly GCA_902783455.1 of uncultured Lachnospiraceae bacterium. Lineage (GTDB taxonomy): Bacteria > Bacillota > Clostridia > Lachnospirales > Lachnospiraceae > UBA3766. The sequence continues at coordinate 11,249 of CACZRH010000091.1, forward strand.
AGGGCATTTTTGACATCATCCGAACCGCTCGTAAAGGAGCTGCATGCGTCTGCCAGGCCACCGAGATCCACCATGTTGGTAAAGCCCTCGGATTTATCATTTCCGCCGAAGTTCTCGGTATACCGGATTTCACGAATCATTCCGGAAAGTGCCTCTGCATTGTCTCCCGACTCATACATGGATTTGGCAAATTTGTTAAAGGCAATAAGAAGATCGTCAACTTTTTCCAGATTGATAACGGCAAGCGTTGCCTCTGCGGAATCATCAATTGCCTCGCAGGCAGCCAGATAACTGTCACAAACCTCTTTCCCAAGTTCCTCACCGGTTGCGTTCGGATTATTCGCAAGGAAATTTCCGATTGCCGCGTAGTCCCATCCGCTGCCGGGTTCGAGTTCCTCGGAACCGATCATATAGCATGCATAATTTGCTAATACATTGGCCGTTTCCACCGTACCCATCAGGCATGCATCAAATCCGACAAACTCAAAACGATCCGTCATTTCATTAAAAATACTGTAAAATGCACTGTCAATCTCGATTAACGAAAGCGAATCCGAATCGAAATTTTCATCATAGCAGACACCCGTAATACTTCCACCGCCGTGATTCCAGAATACAACGCCCATGTGTTCGGCCGGATATTCCTTTACGCCCCAGCGAAGAAAATCCGTAAGTGTCGCGGTATCACCCATGCTCCGATTATTCACCGTTTCCACTTCTTCAATTTCTTCATTCTGAATGACAAAACGATGCAGTGCATCTGCGGATGCATATTCGTTATTCCAGGAGTTTGCGCCACCTGTTTCCACAACAAAACGCACATTATCGCTTGTGGAAGCGGACTGCATTTCAATCAGATCATCCGTTGCCGCACCGTTTCCGGACTCGAGATCCGATCCGCATAAATAAACAAAAATCGTCCATGTTCCTTCTTCTCCCATGGGAACTTCCGGATCATGTTTCGGACGGTTTATTGTCATTTCCCCGGTATTTTTATCCACATTCAATACCTTATTCATGCTGATTCCGTCCGGACTTAAAAGGCTGTAATCCGTTCCGTCGCCTTCTTCGTATTCTCCTTCGTATTCTTCATACTCCTCATACTCGTCATAAATCTCCTCCGAACATCCGCTAAGAAGCGTAAAGATTAAGAACAGCGACATCAAACAGCTAAAAAGTTTTGTGATTTTCCTCGTTCCACCCTTTTTCTTCATTTCCTCCTACTCCTTTTCCCCTTTTTACACAACAAAATATTTTTACACAACAATATATTTTTACACAATAATAGACTTTTACACAATAATTATTCTTTACGCAATAATATATTTTTGTGGCATTATTTTAAATTCTCCCCGAATGATTATACCACAGACTGCAATTTAAGCTATCTTTTTAATGCCTGTATATGCGGAAAAATCGAAAGAGTTCGTCCCTTATGAGAAAAAAGGATTTCACCCGAAAGTGAAATCCTTTGTACTTCTTTGTCTATTTTATATTGTAATTACTGCATCCGCCCATTGACGATTTTTACGGTCTTTCCGTTATAGGTTGCATTTCCGTTATACGATGTGTCAAGTTTTCCATTCACTACATAGAATCCGGCCTTGTTGTAAATAACTACACCTGTCTTCTTTAACTGTACCTGGCCGTTTGCGCAAAAATACCAGTCCGCTTTGTTATTCGGGTCCTGAACAAGTCCGTTTGCAGTCTTTACTACTCTGCCCTTGCTTACAAAGAATAAGCCGGTACCGAATTGGAAGTATCCATTCACGGATGTATCGAGTTTTCCGTTGCTTACATAAAATGCAGTGCCGTTGTAATTTATAATGCCGGTCTTGTTTGTGACAACCTGCCCGCTGGCGCAAAAATACCAGTCGCTCGTATTGTCCGGATCCTGCACAAGTCCGCTCTTGTTCTTTGCGATAACACCGTTTGCTACCAGGAATTTCGACCCGTTAAAATCCACGAATCCAAACTTGGAAGGAACCGGAACACCGTTATTATAATACTGTCCGTTAACAAAAGTGACATTTTGTGTGGTTATGAGGGTTGTTGTAGCATCATACCAGAGGAAATCATAAGGAAATTCCGAATACATAATGGTTTCCTGATTGGCTCCCCAACTCTTGGTTACTTTTTCTCCATTCATTCTCTTCAGCAAAGTTGTACAATTACTGATATCCAAAGTGGATAACGCATTTCCTATCACCCAAAGTTCTTCCAATTTAGTACAGCCTGAAACATTAAGTGATGTCAGCTCATTTCCAACACAAATTACCGATTTTAACTGCGTATTTCTGCTTAAATCCAAAGTTTTGATAGGATTATCTCGTAACAGCAGCGATTCAAGTTTTGTATTGTTGCTTAGATCAATAGCTGTCAACTGTCCCTTATATCCTAAACCCCAGCCACCATCTACACTCAAAGATTTAAGATTTTTAAAATACTCAATTCCTTTTAAAGATGAATTTTCCTCCGTAACAGTAGTTATAACAATAATTGTTACACTCTGGGCTTCTTCTTCACTCAAATATCCATCAACATTTGAATCGCTGTCAAACGCATAATTTCTTAATTCTTCTGAAGGAAAATTAATCTCATCAATCTTTACACCCTGTCCGTCTGCCTTTGCGGTTATTCCCGCAAACGGCACAATCAATGCAACCGCTGCCGCACCGATTATTGCTCCCAATACATACTTCAGATTCCTTTTCACAACTACCCCTCCTTCACTTCTAAAACACTTGTAATCGCTCTGCCCATAGGCATTTTTATTATATCTGTTTACTCCTCCTTCAGTCAAGGACAGGATTAGAAAATTGCGCATAATAAAGCGGCACCTTTCGATGCCGCCTTTGATAAACCTATTATGTGTTTCTTATTTTATTTGATTCTATTCGTTATCCGGGGATCCACTGTTTGTGTGCCTGACAGTTTTCGTTTCTGTAAACCTCTTTCTCATTTACCATAATCAGTACATCCGGGGTTCTGGTTCCACCGGTAATCAATATCATAATATCTTTTGCCGGTGTATTAACATTGTTCCAAAACTCCTGACCGTATGGCCAGTCCGTTCCCCATGCGATATCGAAGCTGTAACCGAATATTACGTAAGTTGCCGGAAGGGTTATGGTCTTATCTTCACAGTAGCATACGTTGTAGCGGTGGGAAATGCATTCCCATGGACCTATCTGATAGGTTCCGTCTTCGTTTACGCCTACAATCTGTCTTGCATATAATATGGACTCGTTTGCAACATATAATCCTCTATGGGAAAACCGGATATTAACCTGCTGGTTTTTTAATTCTTCAAAGTGCTTAACAGCCTGCTCGTAAGTTCTGCGAGGTTTATGAAGCCCTCCGGGTGCTGCAAATGCTGTAATCGGTAAAGCAAGTACCATCAATACTGTTGTGAGAATTGCGATAACCTTCGTCATTGTCTTCTTCATAATGAGCACCTCCTTTGCGGGTTGTTGTTTTCTTTTGTTGAATACATCATAGCATAAGGAGTATCACAGAACTGTCACACCTTTTTCATTCAATATTTCACTTAGCAAATAGATTTTTATGCTCATTAATTGAAAATCTTTACGCAACTAAAACTCATTCTTTATCAGCTTTCGGAACCCTCCTTCGGCTTTTGTCGATAAGCCCAATACTTGTTTAAAAGGAAATTAACCGGTGTAACCAAAAACAGATTAATTCCTTCTGCAATCAGTTCCGCCACAACATGCGGGGTAAAATTTGCGATTCCAAGCGGTGCGATCAGACTCATAATCGGATCGATATGTGTTTCCAGCTTCAGCCCTTCCATCCAGAAAGTCAAAAGACCGAGATTTAAGAAAAAACCGATTATATAGGCAAGATAGGTTTTAATCAAAACCTTCCACCAGACTCTCTTTTCCTTATCCTCTTCTTCCTTAAAAACAAATCTATTACTCAGCAAAAATGCCGTAAAAATACTGACGGTAAATCCCACGAAACTTGCAAGAAGATAATGCGCACCAAAATATACCAGCAGGGCATAAATCCCTTCGCTGATTAAAGTATTGGAAATCCCGACCAGTATGAACTTTCCGATTTGTATCAGCTTTTCTTTCATTCTATTTCAATCGTTTCAATATTCTTCCGCAAAATCCATTTATATCCGTTTACCATCGGTAAAATCTTTCATATCTTCTGTCAGTTTACCTTCGATAAAACCTCACATAACTTCCATCCGTTACCTCAGTATATCCGAAGTCATTTTCAATATAATTCATAATCCAGTTGTCCGGCTGTTCCATCACCTGTCCATACCAGCAGTCCACCACAATAACGTCCGGCTGTTTTTCGGGATAGAGCTCCCAATATTTCAAAAGCCGCTCGTCATAAGAAGTCGGATCCACGATGGAAAAATGACAGATCTCATTTTCCTTAAAAAGATAAGGCGTTGTTCCCGGTGCAAATACCATATTCGTGACAATCAGCACCTTCTCACCGTCTTTGATATTCGCTTTAAAATCTTCATAATCCGCATTGTAAATATAACTACACATGTAGTCGGATAAGATTCCTTTTGCAGGTCCTTCCTTCATAATACCTCTGATATCAAGTACTGTTCTTAACTCTCTGCCGGCCTTGAAGGATGCACCCTTTCCGACAATTGCCGTTAAAAGCACGCCAAGGAAAAGCGCATACAATATTTTCTTTCCCTTCTCTCCCATAACTTCGCGGATTGAAAAAGCCAGAATCGGAAGTGCAAAAATCGCAGCCAGCATACCATGCGGAATCGCATTAAAAAACTGCAGGTCACTGATATAAAATACCGCCAGAATCGAAATGACGGATCCTGTAAATCCATACATGTAAGGTCGCGGAATTCTCTTTGTGATTAACATAACTATTATTGCCGCAAGTATTAAAACAAGCAGATGAATCATCGGATACTCATATCCGGTCCGTAAAACAAACCAGAAGACACCCTGTGCCACATTCGAAACAAGAACTACAAGTACCAGATAAAACAACAAATTCGACTTTCCGTCAAATCCGTTTCGGAGCTTTTTAAAGACGAAATAAAGAAGTCCAGCGACTGCAGCTATTGCCAGAATCAAAAGTGCCGTTTGCCAAAGATAGGTAATACTTCCCGTAAACTTTCCGTCTGTTGAGCCGGAAAGATCATGGGTTAAATCAAATTCCAGCATATTTTTCACATTCTGAATCAGCGTGGATAAACTGATTCGACGAAGCACTATTAAAAGCCATACTCCTGCTGCTGCCACATCCGTAAAGAAAAAGAGCATTGCATCACGGATCCGATTTTTCCCCGATTTAAAAAGAATATATCCGATTGTAACGGGGAATAAAATCAGCGTGGAAGGATAACTTAACACTTCCAGCGCCATGGCAAGAGATGCAATTATAATCCAACCTGCAGCTTTCGTAGTCTTACGCCCGTGATAATACTCCATTAATGCCAGCACCATCACCGTGAAAAACCACAGCTGCATATTGGAAAATTCGGGAATTTCAATCAGTTTCGGAACGCTGTTGAAATATAAAAGCCCAAGTAATGCCGCCTCTTCCTTATTCGAAAATCTCTTCAGGGAAAAATAAAGCCAGATGGAGAGACCTGCCTGAATAAGAGTTGTAACTATTCGGAGTGCAATCACGACTCCCGTATAGGTACCCGTAATCAGGTGATAGAAATACATAATTGCAATACACAAAAAAGCAGATGTCTGGTGGGGTTCCCACATCTGCCCGAAAATCGCATCTCCCCGCAGATTACGATATGCCATCACAATCTGATATTCCTCATCCATGGTGTAATCCAGAAAAATCAGCTTGATTGCTGCCATGGCGGAAAGTCCGAGAAGAACATAAAATATTATTTTTTTTGTGCGGTTCGCTTTTTTCAAGATTACCGCTCCTTTATCCCATCTTCATCTTCTTTTGTTTCCGAAGTCCTTCGTGTATCAAAATGCTCATCAATAATAAAAACCGATCTGTTCCTTGCCGCATCCAGAACACGCCAGAGATACTCGCCGAGGATTCCGATCATCATCAGAATCAGTCCTGAAGAACATAAAACCACACTCATTAATGAAGCCCATCCCTCTACCGGAACACCCTTTGTAAAGTATTCCACCAAAACGGAAATAAACAATCCGATTGCACAGATATTAAAAATCGTTCCGACCGCAATCATGAATTTAATCGGTGCATTCGAAAAGCTGATCATTGTATCCATCACCAGACGAAGCTTCTTCGCAAGCGTCCATCTGGATTTTCCTTTTTCACGATTCTTTCGGTCGAAATAAACCTTATCCGTCTGAAATCCTGACCACATAACCTGCAATGTCAGGGAGGAATTTTTTTCATCCAGTCGTTCAATGACTTCGATTACTCTTCTGTCAATTAAGTAACAGTCGCATCCACCGCTTGGCATTTCTTTATTCACAAACTTACGTACCATCGAATAATAACGGTTCGCAAAGAATACCTTAATAAAATTTTCATCCCTGGAACGGCGAATCGCTAAAACAACCTTATTTCCTTTTTTCCAGCTTTCGAACATTTCCAGAATCAGTGTGGAATCTTCCTGTAAATCAGCCTGTTTCGTTACCGCACAGTCACCGGTGCAAACGGAAAATCCTGCAAGCAGCGCCGAATGCTCCCCGAAATTTCTGGACAGCTTGACAAGTCTTACATTTTCATCCATATCCCGGATTTCATTCATGATTTTCCATGAATTGTCGCCCGATCCATCATCCACCATTACCAGTTCATAATCCGGAATCTGCGGAAATACTTTTTCCTTCAAATCCAGATACAAATCCATCAGGGTATCTTCGTTGTAATATACCGGAATAATAATCGAAAGTTTACTCATTTTTTCTCCCTATGACACATGGTGACGGGGATGTTGTGTCATTTTTCTGCCTCTCTACAAGAGAAAATCCGCCATCACATAATTACTCAGATTCCGACCTCTTCGGGTCAGCGCTATATCTCCGTTTTCATTCTCCGAAAGCAGACGTTCCCATTTATGCTTTTCAATCGCTTTGGGAAAAATATCTCTCAAATGCGCCCCGTACAATCCATAAAAATCCGCATCCCTGACTCCGGCATTCATGCGAAGTCCCAGAATCACGGTCTCGGACATACAATCTTCCACGCTCAGCATTTCAACATCGGTGCGAAGTGCCTTTAACTGTTCATAATCCGATGCATCTAAATATGCATCAAGCGACTTCGTGTTGGTGTACCTCATCTTGGAAATCTCTGCTTTTGTATCGATACTTTGCGGATCTTCCTCAACCGATTTTGCATCGAAATCCTGCGTATTTTTGATCAGCGAAGCCGCCGCTACACCGAATCCGGCATATTCCTTTCCGGTCCAGTATGCAACATTGTGCCGGCATTCATATCCCGGCATGGCATAATTGGAAATCTCATACTGCTTAAATCCGTATTCGGATAAAATCGAAGCCGCGCCTTCATACATGCGCCTTTCCTCTTCTTCAGACGGAAGGTCTAAATCCATTTCATAAAAAGGCGTTCCTTCTTCAACGATTAAACTGTATGCGGAAATATGCGTAAGTCCAAGTTCAGCGACCGTGCGAATGGTTTTCTCAAACGATTGATAATTCTGACCGGGAATTGCATAAATAACATCTGCACTGATATTTTCAAACCCTGCTTCCTTCGCCTGGTTGAATGTATTTAAAAAATCCTCATATGTATGAATCCGGCCGAGAGTTTTTAATTCCTCATCCGATGTACTCTGTAATCCAATGCTGATGCGGTTGATTCCCATCGCCTTGTATTTTTCAAAAATACCTTTTTTCACCGTCCCCGGGTTTACCTCAATCGTAATCTCCGGCTGAACAAATTCCGAATGCTCTTTTAGTTTACATAATATTTTTTCAATTTCTTCCGGTGGTAAAATCGAAGGCGTTCCGCCACCGAAAAACACGGACGAAATGCGAACCTTTTTTTCAAAAAACTCCTCAATTTCCCAAAGAATCTTGTTTACATAACTTTCCTGTACTTCTTTCGGATACGGTCCCGATACAAAATCACAATACAGGCATTTTTTTATGCAAAAGGGAAGATGGAAATAAACCGCCAGTTCTCTGCTTTCATTTTCCGTATTCTTTTCCCGGCTGTTCTGATCATCCTGCATTTGCTGCTTCCGTTCTCTTTAATAATCCTTTGGTAATCCAGTGTTAATCACTTTATTTACTTTCCGTCATCCAGCTTCAGCACGGACATAAACGCTTCCTGCGGAATCTCCACATTGCCGACCTGGCGCATACGTTTCTTACCTTCCTTCTGCTTTTCGAGAAGTTTTTTCTTACGCGTAATATCACCGCCGTAGCACTTGGCAAGCACATCCTTACGCATGGCTTTTACCGTCTCGCGGGCAATGATTTTACCGCCGACTGCAGCCTGAATCGGAATCTCGAATAAATGCCTCGGAATTTCCTCTTTCAGCTTCTCGCACATTTTTCTGCCGCGCTCATAAGCGGTATCCTTATGTACAATAAACGATAACGCATCGACTTCCTCGTGATTTACCAAAATATCAAGCTTTACAAGTTCCGACTGCTCATAGCCCTTTAAATCATAATCGAAAGAGGCATAACCGCGGGACCTGGATTTTAACGCATCAAAGAAATCGTAAATGATTTCGTTAAGCGGAAGCTCGTATTTTAATAACGCTCTCGTCTCTTCCATGTATTCCATGCCGAGATACCTTCCGCGTCTTTCCTGGCAAAGCTCCATAATCGGTCCGATAAATTCCGTTGTAACCATGATTTCGGAGCTTACAATTGGTTCCTCCATGTATTCGATTTCCGAAGGATCCGGAAGATTGGAAGGATTGGTTAAATCGATAACACTGCCATCCGTTTTATGTACCTTGTAAATAACGCCGGGAGCGGTCGTAACCAGATCGAGATTATACTCTCTCTCCAGACGCTCCTCGATAATTTCCAGATGAAGCAGTCCTAAAAATCCGCAGCGGAAACCAAATCCCAAAGCGATGGACGTTTCCGGCTCATAATTTAACGATGCATCGTTTAATTTAAGTTTCTCAAGCGCATCCCGAAGATCCGGATATTTAGCACCATCTGCGGGATACATGCCACAGTAAACCATGGACTGCACTTTTTTGTATCCGGGCAGGGCTTCTTTACACGGATTGTTTGCATCCGTTACGGTATCGCCAACTGCCGTATCTCTGACATTTTTAATGGATGCCGTAAAATAGCCTACCATGCCGGCTGATAATTCTTCGCACGGAATAAACTGTCCCGCACCGAAATATCCGACTTCTACAACTTCCGCTTCCGCCTTTGTTGCCATCATGCGAACTCTCGTACCCTTCTTAATGGTACCTTCCATAATTCGCATAAATACGATAACACCCTTGTAGGAATCATAAAGCGAGTCAAAAATCAAAGCCTTAAGCGGAGCATTCGAATCTCCCTTCGGAGCCGGGATTTTTTCAACGATTGCTTCGAGCACTTCATCGATTCCGATTCCGTTTTTTGCGGAAATAAGCGGACATCCCTGTGCTTCGATTCCAATCACGTCTTCTATTTCTTCGATTACTCTCTCCGGCTCTGCAGAGGGGAGATCGATTTTATTAATAACCGGAAAAACATCGAGGTCATGGTCAAGCGCTAAGTACACATTTGCAAGTGTCTGTGCTTCAATCCCCTGCGCCGCATCCACGACTAAAATAGCACCGTCACAGGCTGCAAGCGAACGACTGACTTCGTAATTAAAATCGACATGACCCGGGGTATCAATTAAGTTAAAAATATACTCCTCCCCGTTTTTTGCCTTATAAATTGTTCTGACCGCCTGCGATTTAATCGTAATTCCGCGTTCTCTTTCCAGATCCATGTTATCCAAAACCTGCGCCTGCATTTCACGGCTGGTTAATAACCCCGTGCTTTCGATAATGCGGTCTGCAAGCGTGGATTTTCCGTGATCGATATGTGCAACGATGCAAAAATTTCTGATTTTCGACTGATCTGTTTGAGACATAGTCCTTCATTCCTTTTACATTTATATTTCAGCAAATATTATGCCGGTTTGCTTTCCAGCACCTGTCCGTTCATGACACGGTAGGATGTACCGTTACAGGTTACCCAGTGGGAGTATGGCGACATATCCACAAGACCATACGAAACAAAGAATACAGTTCCGCCATAGCTGACAGGTCCCTGCTTTTTCAACTGTGCCTGACCGTTTGCAAAAAAGTACCATCTGCTTGTATTATTCGGGTCCTGTCCGAGTCCGTTTTTGGACGTTACTATTCTTCCTCTTGCAACCAGGAATTTGCTATTGTCATAATCCACCAGTCCGTTATATGTGGTATCCAGTCTTCCGTTTTCCACATAGAACCAGGAACCGTTATACTGAACCAGTCCCGTCTTCTTCGTAGCCACCTGACCGTTCGCACAATAATACCAGATATCCCTGTGTTCCGGATCCTGTACCATTCCGTTGGCAGAAGTTACCACTCTGCCGGAAGCAATTAAGAATTTGGAACCGTCATAATTTACAAACCCTTTTTTGCTTGTATCAATTACCCCATTCACATAATAGAATCCGTTTACAATGGAAATATTATCCACCGTAACATCTGCATCATCCGGAAGTGGCTCTCCGTTCACGGTCGCATTTCCGTTCTGATCGATAACCAGTTCGGGAGTAAATTCCGACCAGTTCGAATCCAGATATTGCGAATAATCCGGGGAATATGTTTTCATACGGGTTTTATATGTATAACCGGGTTCGATCCCGTAAAAAATATACTCCGATCCTTCGTTGACAGTTGCGAAAGACATACTTCCGCCTTTTCTGATTTCCATGTCGTAATGCTTGGCATTCGGCACAAAACTCCATCTTAATACAATATAATTACCTCTTTTCACCCAGACATAATTCGTAGGGGCCATCATTCTTTTCGTTGGGGCAGTCCACGAGAATGTATATGGTTCCGAGGCCCCCACTGCATTTGAAATGGCAATTCCGCCCTGTCCGTTATCAGTCTCTGTAAATTCCTCTCCTTTATTAATGGCATAAACAATGACTGTATAAGTTCCGGACGGCTTATCTTTCAAATAATTCAAAAGGTAAACGGCATATGGTTTCATATTATAAGAGGTGGTTCCGGTGTACGACACCTCCTTCACCAGCGTATCCTTACCGTCAGGGGAAGTAACAACCGCCGCATATTTCCAGTCCCGTCCGTCTTCATGTGTAAATAAAAGATGCGCCTTTTCCGTCACAAACTCTATTCCGGAAATCGATTCAGGAGCAGCTTTCACTTTTGCCGGCATCATCAAACTTACAGACAGTATCATAAATGCATAAACAATGACAGCAAATAATTTAATTTGTTTTTTCTCCATAATGATCCATTCCCCCTCTGCCATCTTTGGAAACCGTAAAATGTCATAAAAAACCAAAGATAATTATACGAAAAAAAAGCCTAAAAGAAAAGGGCTTTTCGAAGAATCCGGACGACTATTTTTTCAAAATCTATTGACATTATCCCTAAATCTAACTAAAATATTTTCGTATGTGTGCATTAAAAACGTCCGTGTCCGGCTTTAATGCAATGTAACCATAATAATTACGGAGGTGAAAAGCATTGGCTAATATCAAATCTGCGAAGAAAAGAATCCTTGTGAATCAGACTAAGGCTGACAGAAACAAAGCAATTCGTTCCGGCGTTAAGACTGCTGTAAAGAAAGTATACGCTGCTATCGATGCTAAC
>CACZRH010000092.1 GCA_902783455.1 uncultured Lachnospiraceae bacterium
CCGAGAACATCCCGTTCTTCCGCACTTGCATCCAAAGCAACCGGTTTCCCGATTGCACTTGTATCCGCAATGCTGGCAAGCGGATTAAACTTGGACGAAATTCCCTGCGGAAAATACGGAACACTTGATAAATATTATCCCGACGGCGATTACATCGTAATCAAATTTGCACGCTGGGCATTTGAGAAATTCAAGGGATCCGAAGACAAGCTCGGAACCCAGATGCGTGCGGTAGGCGAAGTAATGAGCATTGGCAAGACCTACAAGGAGGCATTCCAGAAAGCCATTCGTTCTTTGGAAAAAGACCGCTATGGTCTGGGCTTTGCCAAGGATTTCAATTCAAAGAGCAAAGAAGAATTGATTTCCATGTTAAAAGATCCGAGCTCCGAGAGACAGTTTATTATGTATGAAGCTCTCCGCAAGGGTGCTACCGTTGAGGAATTATATCAGCTGACCAAGATTAAGCATTACTTTATCGAGCAGATGAAGGAGCTGGTTGAGGAAGAAGAGCACTTAATGAGTGCTTACAACGGACAGGTTCCTTCCGATGAAGACTTAACAAAGGCAAAGAAAGACGGTTTCTCCGATAAATACTTAAGTGAGATTCTGAAAGTTACCGAAGATGAGATCCGGAATGCAAGAAAGGCAATCGGTGTTACCGAGGCGTGGGAAGGTGTGCATGTATCCGGAACGCAGGACAGCGCATATTATTACAGCACCTACAATGTTCCGGATCAGTCCACGACTGATGAGAGTAAGCCCAAGGTAATGATTCTCGGTGGCGGTCCGAACCGTATCGGCCAGGGAATCGAATTCGACTATTGCTGCGTACATGCGGCATTCGCACTTCGTGACCTGGGATTCCGGACCATCATTGTAAACTGCAACCCCGAGACGGTTTCCACCGACTATGATACATCCGATAAGCTCTATTTTGAGCCTCTGACACTGGAAGATGTTCTTTCGATTTACGAGAAGGAAAAACCGGTCGGCGTTATTGCACAGTTCGGTGGCCAGACTCCTCTTAACTTAGCGGACAGCCTTGAAAAGAACGGAGTAAAGATTTTAGGTACCGCACCCGCAGTTATCGATATGGCAGAGGACAGAGACCTCTTCCGTGCCATGATGAAGAAACTTGAAATTCCGATGCCGGAAGCAGGTATGGCAGTTACAATCGATGATGCAGTCGAAATCGCGGAGAGAATCGGTTATCCCGTTATGGTGCGCCCGTCCTTCGTTTTGGGCGGTCGTGGAATGGAAGTCGTATCCGACCGGGATTCCTTAAAAGAATATATGGCGGCAGCAGTCGGTGTAACACCTGACCGTCCGATCTTAATTGACAGATTTTTGCGTCATGCCATGGAGTGTGAGGCGGATGCTATCTGCGACGGAAATCATGCATTCGTTCCGGCGGTTATGGAGCATATCGAGCTTGCCGGTATCCATAGCGGTGACTCGGCTTGTATTTTACCCTCCATGCATATTTCCGAGAAGAATTTAAATCTCATCAAGGAATATACGAAAAAAATTGCAGTCGAAATGAATGTTCACGGTCTGATGAATATGCAGTATGCAATCGAGGATGATGTTGTATACGTCATCGAGGCAAATCCCCGTGCATCCCGTACGGTGCCTTTGGTAAGTAAGGTATGCGATATCAACATGGTTCGTATTGCAACCGAAATTATCACGATGCCGCTTACCGGTAAGGAAAGCCCCGTTCCGGCACTGAAGGAGAGCAAATATAATTATGTCGGTGTTAAGGAAGCAGTCTTCCCATTCAATATGTTCCCGGAGGTTGACCCGCTTCTCGGACCGGAAATGCGTTCTACCGGAGAGGTTTTAGGTCTTGCTCCGAATTTCGGTGAAGCATACTACAAGGCACAGGAAGCAACTCAGAATCCTCTGCCGTTATCCGGAACCGTACTGATTTCCGTAAACCGTATGGATAAGCCGTATGTGGTAGATGTTGCAAAGAAGTTCCGCCAGGCCGGATTCAAGATTGTTGCAACCGGAACAACTTACGCGCTGCTTCGTGAAAACGGCGTGGAATGCGAAAAAATCTTAAAAATGCAGGAAGGCAGACCGAATATCGTGGATGCCATCGTGAATAAGAAAATTCAGCTGATTGTCAATACGCCGTCCAGAAAGGAAAGCATTTTTGACGATTCCTACATCCGTAAGAATGCGATTAAGCACAAAGTGCCGTATATCACGACAATTGCGGCGGCTTCCGCAAGTGCGGACGGAATCCTGGCTGCGCAGGAAGAAAGTAAGATTGATGTCAATTCACTCCAAAAACTGCATGAAGGAATAAAGAAATAAGGAATCGAAAAAGAAACCCCACCGCAAGGTGGGGTTTTGATTTGTCAGAAATAAAAAACTGTGCTATAATTGTAATTTGGAATATGGTGGTTAACATAATTTCTTTATAAAAAATTAATGAGAGTTAATGAACGGGGGGTAGCCCCGGGGAGAAAAATGAAAAAGAATCTGAAAAAGAAAACGGTACCGGCTGTTATGGGATTGACGCTTTGCGCAATGCTTGGCGGATGTACGGCAAATTTATCCGGAAATATTAATGCGAATGTAAACGGAAGTGAAATTATATCCGAAGAATTTGAGATTGATGAGAACGGAAATCTCATGAAGAAACCTGACGGAGGCGTTTTAAAGCCGGGCGATGCCGGATATGACGGAAAGCAAAACGGTGGAAAGGAAGCTGACAGTGAGGGTAACTTTCCGGGCGGATTGGACGATGACGGAAAGGAACCCGGAGAGGATGCTCAGGGACTGTTCCCGGGTGGACTCGATGATGACGGAAAAGGACCGGATGAGGATGATGAGTTTAAGGGTGTTGCGGTAAGTGCAAGCTTTGATGTCATTAATAATACCGATCAGGCAACGCAGTATGCAATCATTACGGCATATGACATGGCCGGCAGAACCTGCTGGACTTATAAGACCAAAGAAGACGGCATAACAGAGCTTGACCGTCTGCAGGAAATTGTTATGACCGATGATCTGTATATTTTTGCGGCATTCGGCGAGATTATCGCACTCAATAATGCAGATGGTTCGGTTGCGTGGACGAACAAAGATTTTCAGGGTGCAAGTCTTAGCTGGGCTATGAATAATAAGGGCGACACGCTCTATATTACGGGATATTACGGACCTGCCCTGTTTGTAATGGACTTTAATGGCAAGACATTAAACAGAATTATCGTTACGGATGATGAATATTACTGGCCGTATGAAGTGTTGTATGTTTCGGATCATCAGGTGGATGTGAAATTCTACAGCAACGAGAAGGTATACAGCATCGATCCGAAGGGCGCGAAGGAGCAGTAAACGAAAGTATACGGTAGAAAGCAACAATAGTAGGAGAGTGTCATAAATGGCTTCGAGAGCGAAGGTTAGTCGAATAACAAAAGCAATCGTATATATGGTTCTGGCTGTTTTTGCAGGGGTGATTATTACGGTATTCCCCGCAAAAAACGTAAAAGCGGCAGGTGACGTAAGGTTTGGGTCGGTGGCATATGCACCGTCCGCGAACACGGATTTTAACATCGGCGTTTACGTGTCCGGTACGGCGGAGAGGCCGCTTGGAAAATATCGGCTGATGCTTTCTTATGATCCGAACATGATCAGCTTTGTCAGCGGCGGAGTGGCCGGCGAAGAGGGTGTGGTTTATGTGGAAGGCACGTCTGCAGACGGTGGCGAATCCATGAACATGCTTACCTTCCATGCGCTTGGAAATGTCGGGGATACCGGTATTAACGTAATCGGTGTTGATGCATATGATACGGCGGGTGAATCGCTGGAAATCGGTAACCGCCCGGCGGCACCGATTGGCATTCAGGTTGCCAAAACGGCGATACCGGAATATCTGCGTGTAAACAATAAAGAAGTTGCAGGCTTAACGGCCGGACAGACGGAGTATACTTTTTCGGTACCTTTCGATACCGAATTTGTAGTGGAAGCTCCGGAAGGCTACACGGTGCAGTTTCAGGCACCTGTTCCGCAGGTGGGAAGAAATGATATTACGGTTACATTAACCCAGCCGAATGCGGAGCCGCTGGTTTTGGTACTTCATGCGAACATGACAGAGAAAAAGGAAGAACCGGAAACGAGCGAAGAACCTTCCGAGACCCCGTCTGAAGATATTTCGGAAATCCCTTCCGAAGATCTTTTTGTTGAGACGGAAAGTGAGGGGCAGGAGAGCTCCGAGGCTGCGATTTTTGAACCGGTTACATCAGAAGAGGAACCGATTCAGGATACAAATCCTGCGCGTGAGAGTGGATTCCCTCCCAACAACAGGATTCACTATTCATTCCAAACGAGTGATCTGCTTTTTATCGGCGGATGCCTGCTTGGAGCGGTAATTTTGTTCATCGTTATTCTGGTTATTATGAACGGGGAGTCCGTGGAATACGAGGAAGAAGAGGATGAAGACAGCGATTTAGAGGATTGGGACTACGACTCGATTAAGTTTGATGAAGTTCCGGCGAAGCGCAGGGAAGAATCGAATCATCAGAAAAATGAGCCGGCTGAATCCGGGAAGAAAAAGAGTGAGGAGAAGAAATCTGCCAGGGTGGATACCTCGACGGGTGACGATATAGTTGCGGCAACCTACAGAAAGAAAGGGGAAGATGCTTCCGGAAGAAAGAAGAAGGAAGCTGTCGGAACCGGAATTCTTGACGAACATGAGAGAAAGAAGAAAGAATTAAAGGAAGCGGCCGAGAGAGAAAAACGCGAGGCGGAGAAGGCGGAAAAAGCAGAACGTGCTGCTGCCGAAAAAGAAAAGAAGGAAGCGGAAAAGGCAGAACGTGCTGCGGCAGAAAAAGAGAAGAAGGAAGCAGAGAAGGCAGAACGTGCCGCTGCCGAAAAAGAGAAGAAGGAAGCAGAGAAGGCAGAACGTGCCGCTGCTGAAAGAGAAAAGAAAGAAGCCGAGAAAGCGGAAAAAGATGCAGCATTAAGAGAAAAGAAAGAAGCCGAGAAAGAACGCCGTAATGCCGGAAAGGCAGAAAGAGAAGCTGCTCATAAAGAAAAACGTGAGGCGGAGAGAAGCAGAAAAGAAAGATCCGAGAGAGAAAGACGCGAAGCAGAGAAGGCGGAAAGAAACAGGACACGCAGGGAAAAAGAGGAAGAGGTTTCGGAAGATACTTCGGAATTATCCTTCCTGCCGCTTGATTATACTCCCGAGGATATAGAGAAGAAGTCGAAGTCCGGAAAAAGGAATTTTTCCGGTGAAATGGAGTTTTTGGATAATGATGATGCAGTTGCGGAGACTGTTGTAGGTGCTGCGGAACTGGTTTTTTCGGAAGAAATTGCTGATTTTGCGGAGGATGCCGCAGATGATGCCGTACTTGCTGCAGGAGCAGCAGCAGGCGCAGTCGGTGCCGATGCGGCAGGAAAGACCGCCGGTGCAGCCATGGTCGGAGCGGGTGCAGTGAGTGGTGCAACGACTGTGGCCGAAGCAATCAGAGCCGGAATTATACGCCCCGGAAACGATGCAAGTTCTGCGAAACCGCTGACGGATGCTTTCGAAACGGAAGAAGAGGAATTTATTCACGAGCCGTTTAATACCCTTCTTATGGACCGTGAGGAATTGGGTGCTAAGATAGAATCTGCAAAGGGTGCAGAAGAATACGAAGATTATGATGAAATCGGTGATGATGGCGAAGAATATGATGATTCCGATGACTTTGAAGAAGATGAGGATGGATTCATCGATTTGGATAAGCTGTCAGATCGGAAGTAAGAGCAATACGGAGAGTACTACATAAAAGCGGAAGTCAAGCAGAATGTAGTGACAGGTTTTTTTGAAAATAAGGGATCAGAGCATAGATGGATTACCGTGATCTGGATGAAGAAGAACGTATAAGGCGCCGGCGGGCAGCGATTGCCCGCCGGAAGAAAGAAAAAAGAAAGAGGGAACGCAGAAGGAAACAAATTCGGGCAGCCCTCTTTTTTGGCGTACCCGTGATACTCGTGATTGCACTGATTGTCACTGTGGTTTCCGTCATCGTACATAATGTGAAGAAAAATAAGCATCCGGACGGGCAACAGTCAGTTGCGGCTGACGGCAGCGGAATCGCCCGGGGAACAGATACAGACGGAAATTCCGAAGTGGCAGTGGGTGCCGACGGCTGGTATGTGGATGATGCCGGAAATATCCATGATTCGAATGGCGGCTATTACGATACGAGCGGAAATTACCATGCTTCGGACGGAAGCGTTGTCATCGACACCGGTCGACCGCATCCGGAAGAAGCGCATATCATAAACCATTATTCCGAGGAGCATCCGTTTGCCAATCAGAATAAAATCACCGAGGACGGGACAATCCAGGTCGGCGATGTATGGTTCAAGGCCGGATACACCGCGCAGCGTACGGAAAGCACCATCTCTCCGCCGGAAGAAATTTCACAGAGCACATATTCGATTCTGATTGACGAAACGACGGGGAACATTATTGCGGCGCGCAATGCATATGATCGCATGTATCCCGCATCCATGACCAAAATCATGACTCTGCTGGTTGCGGTGGAAAATATCAAGGATTTGGACGATACGGTCTATGTATCCCAGGAGGCGGCGGACTGGTCGTATTCGAATGACGGTTCCGCAGTAAACTGGAGTGTCGGAGAAAAACTGACGGTTCGGGATTTACTGTATGGAACGATTTTGTCCTCCGGGGCAGATGCGGTATATGATCTTGCGGTTTATGTGGCAGGAGACCAGGATACGTTCGTTCAGATGATGAATGATAAGGTTGCGGAGCTGGGGTTGTCTGCGACAACGCATTTTACCAATGCGGCGGGATTTTATAATGATGAACATTATACGACGCCTTACGACATGGCGATGATTATCAAGGCCGCGGTTGAAAATGATCTTTGTCGTGAGGTAATGTCGGCACACACGTATACGACCCCGGTTACGGAGGAACATCCGGAGGGAATTTTGATTTCGAACTGGTTTTTACGCCGGATTGAGGATAAGGATTCGCGAGGCTTCGTAATGTGTGCGAAGACCGGTTTTGTAAGTCAGTCCGGAAACTGCGCGGCAAGCTATATGATTTCGAATTCCGGAAAGCCGTATGTCTGTGTGACCGGGCACGCACATTCCGCATGGCGTGCGATTTACGACCATGTCGGACTGTATTACAATTACACGGAGTAGATTTACTGAAATAATGACAGATACCATTTAAAGGGTATGAAAATGGGAAAACTGAAAGACAGCTTTAAAAAGAATCCAATCGTATATATTGCAGGATTAGAGGCACTTTTTCTTCTGGTGCTTCTGATTGCGATGTTTACGAAAAAGAGCACCGGGTATACGTTCAGTGCGAATCAGCTGAGCGCAGGCGGAAATACCATCGTCCGTGACATGCATCTGGGATTCGGAAGCTACGAAGTGGTCATGAACTACCGAACCGATTCGGACGAGGCGACCTATCAGATTAATGACAACTATTATATCGACAATGCCATCATGGGAGATTTATACGGACGGCTTGATTACACGAAGACGAATCAGACCGTGCCGTTCTGGTTATATCATTCGACCGATGATTTTTTTGTGGCATGGTCGGAAAACGTGCAGATGGAGGCAATTACCATCCGTTCGACGAATGCGCTTTTTGCGGAATGGATTTTATTCTTTGTATTTCTCTTTGCAATTACGGATTTTATTCTTTGGAGATTTATTAAAAGTGCATCCGGAGAGCCTGAGGAAATCCGTAAAAATCGTATCATTGCAACAATCGCGGTAACGACTTTTGTTGTTTCGCTGCCGCTTATGATTAATTATCTGCTTGATTCAAGAGGAGATATCAGCTTTCATTTAGCCAGAATCGAGGGAATTTATCGGGGACTTTCAGAGGGACGTTTTCCTGTCCGGATGGATGGATTTATGCTGCACGGACAGGGATATGCGGATCCGATTTTTTACCCGAATTTATTTCTGTATGTGCCGGCATTTTTCAGACTGATCGGGTTGCCGGTGCTTCGTGCATATAAGCTTTTTGTGGGCATTTGGAATCTGTTTACATGCGTGGTTGCATATTATTCCTTTAAGAAAATCGTAAAAAGCGACCGTGTGGCGCTGACCGG
The DNA here is from genome assembly GCA_902783455.1 of uncultured Lachnospiraceae bacterium. Taxonomy (GTDB): domain Bacteria; phylum Bacillota; class Clostridia; order Lachnospirales; family Lachnospiraceae; genus UBA3766. The sequence goes on from CACZRH010000092.1 coordinate 8,124, forward strand.
TATGATTCTGTACGTGCTTTGTCCGTACCGGAACCTTTGTCTGTACGGACGCGGGGCGGTCGGGGAAGCGCTTGCGATGACCTTCTTCCCTTTGGTGGCAGCGGGGTTATATCTGCTGTTGGCAAAAAAACTTGATGATAAGAAGGCGAGCGGGACTGGAAAAAAAGCTTCCGAAAAGAATGCCTCTGAAAAGAAGAGCGTATTATCGGTAGCTGACCGTGCGTTGCTGACAGACGGAATCCTGATGCTTTCTCTGGGTCTTACCGGAATTTTGCAAAGTCACGTATTAAGCTGTGAAATGACCGGTATTTTTATGATTCTTGTACTGCTTGTCTGTGCGAAGAGGACATTCCGCTTAAAGACGATGCTCGGGCTGGTTGCAAGTGCGCTGATTGTATTACTTCTGAATATGTGGTTTCTGGTGCCGTTTTTACAGTCGTACGGCATGCCTTTATATGTTTTTGATAAGTTTGATTTGTATCTGTTTGAAAATTCCCTTACGCTTTATCATTTCTTCGGAGCACCGCTTGATTTGTACGGACAGTCCAGTATCTTAAGTTCCGATTTACGTGACGAGATGGGTATGACGCTTGGATGGGCGATACCGCTTGGCATGCTGCTTGTCGGATTCGGGATTCGCACCTGCTTAAAGAATCGAAAGAGCGACGAAGGAAAACTGATTCCGCTTTGCATGATACTCGGTGCAGTGGCATGCTGGATTACGACATATTTCTTCCCATGGAAACAGGTGGAAAACATTCCCGTAGTCGGAAAACTTCTCTGCATGGTGCAGTTCCCCTGGAGATATCTGGGTATTGCAAGCTTTTGTTTTTGTCTTGCGATTATGGCATATCTGGCGATTTTGGAGAAACCCCGCAATCCGGAAAATGCGGGGAAAACGGCAGATGCAAAAAATGCAGGGAATACCGAAAAAACAGAGAATCCGGACAATACGGATTATGAGAAAAAGGTTTCTGCGTATCGGACGGTTTGCCATGTTTCCCTGATTGCACTGACCGTGCTGCTTGCTTACATACATTTCCATTCCCTGATTTCACAGACGGAGTATTTTGCTCCTTTTTCGGAAACAGGACTGAATGAAGGCCGCACCATGATTCAGGCGGAGTATTTATACAGCGACACAACCATTGATGGTCTTCGAAATGCGGCGAGGGTGGACCGTGCGTACAGGCGGAATAACTGCACCCTGTATTTTGACATCAAAGAGCCGAATGTCGATGCCATCGAAGTGGCAACACCGTTAACCTATTATCCGTATTATGTGGCGGAAGATACCGCAACAGGACAGAAAATGAACATCATGAAGGGAAATGCAGGGACAGCGATTATTTATGTTCCGGCAAACTATTCCGGAACCATCCGCTTCTGGCTTCCTGAAGCAAAGAAATGGATTGCGGGGGATATTATTTCACTGCTTGCACTGATTGGCCTGATTGTGTTTGCACTTGTCGGAAGGAAGAAGAAATCTGAAAAAGCATAAGAAAACTCAAATTAAAACGATTATTTACTGTGCCATAACCCTTGCGATTATGGCATTTATCTTTGTGCAGTCGGCAATGCCGGATTACGCATCGGCGGAAGAAAGCGATTTTTTTGTGACGATTGCGAAGGCGATTATCGGTACTGTCAGTACGTGGAGCGTGGACCCGGAGATTCTGTCCATGGTAATTCGTAAAACGGCACATTTTACGGAGTATATGGTGTTTGGGGTAAGCCTGCTGCTGACGGTGGGTGAGCTTGCCGGAAAAATCCGAAAACGAAGGGATTCATCTGCAGATTTTGGTGCGGTTGACGGAAACGAAAAAGCGATTCTGCCGGCCTGGCTGATAGGAACCCTGTATGCTGTCAGTGATGAAATTCACCAGTCTTTCGTACCGGGGAGATTTTGTTCCTGGAAGGATATGTGTATTGACAGCGCCGGTGTAATAACAGGGTGTATGCTGTGCCTTGCGGTGCTGCATCTGATTGCAAAAAGGATTGAAAAGAAGAATGGATAAGTTTTTTTGTTTTGTGCATATTCACGAAAAAAGCCGATATTCTCCTTCAAACAAGTTAGAAATGCTGAAAATAATTGGTATAAATTGACGAAAAGTAGTTTAGAGAGTAATATATATAAGGTTGTTTATGCGTAGATTTTTGTGAACAAAATGTGTTTGGTGAGGGCTTATCCGTGAGATGAAAAGGGTCTTATCCTTTGGTTCCATACTAATATTGGCACTTCTGCTTTCTGTTCTGCCGGTAATGCAGGTAGGTGCAACCATACCTTCCACGAATCAAAGTGGAAGCGCACCGACACAGGAATCCACGATAGAGGGAACCGGAAACCGTGTTTATTCCGTTCCGGCTGTAACGCAGGAAATTTCCGAGGAATATGTTACGGATGC
>CACZRH010000093.1 GCA_902783455.1 uncultured Lachnospiraceae bacterium
AAACATCCTGTACAGACAGCGCGGTACCAAGATTCATCCCGGTGTGAATGTTGGAATCGGCGGAGATGATACATTATTTGCTTTAACTGACGGTGTTCTTCGTTTCGAAAGAAAGGGACGCGACAAAAAGCAGGCAAGTGTATATCCTGTAGAGAAATAAGATTATTTTTTACAAAAATTGAAAGCCTCAAATCGCTCTGATTTGAGGCTTTTTTACCTTTTATCCAGTCAAGGAGTTTATTTATGTTTGCAGACAGAGCAAAAATCTATGTTCGAAGCGGCAAGGGAGGAGACGGTCACGTATCATTCCGAAGGGAAAAATATGTTCCTGATGGCGGTCCCGACGGCGGAGACGGCGGAAACGGCGGAAGTGTCATTCTGCAGGTGGATCCGGGCAAAAATACGCTTACCGATTATCGTCATGTACGCAAATACTGTGCCGAAAACGGTGAAGACGGCGGAAAGAAGAACTGCCGCGGTAAAAACGGAAAAGACATTATCCTGAAGGTTCCGGAAGGAACCGTTGTAAAGGAAGCCGAAAGCGGCAGGGTAATTATCGATATGTCGGGCGATACGAAAGAATATGTCCTGCTTAAAGGCGGAAGAGGAGGCAACGGCAATCAGCATTATGCAACCTCTACCATGCAGGCACCAAAATATGCACAACCCGGCCAGCCTGCACGCGAGCTGGATTTGTTCCTTGAATTAAAACTGATTGCAGATGTTGGACTGATCGGTTTTCCGAACGTCGGCAAATCAACCTTTTTGTCACGTACAACAAATGCAAAGCCTGAAATCGCCAATTATCACTTCACTACAATAAATCCTCATTTAGGCGTTGTGGATTTAAAGGACAGAAACGGATTTGTTTTAGCAGATATTCCCGGATTAATTGAAGGTGCCAGTGACGGTGCCGGCTTAGGACATCAGTTTCTTCGTCACATAGAACGCACCAAAATGCTGATTCATGTTGTGGATGCAGCATCTACCGAGGGGCGAAATCCCCTGGAGGATATCGAAACCATCAACGAGGAATTAAAGAAATACAACGCTGATCTGGCTTCCAGACCGCAGGTAATTGCCGCAAACAAAACGGATGCCATCATCCCTTCGGAACCGGAAGCGGTTGATATTGATGAAAATGGAAATTTAATTTACAATGATAAAGAAGTAAAAGACCCGATTCAGCTAATCCGTGAGAGATATGAGCCGCAGGGAATCAAGGTATTTCCAATCAGTGCTGTCACCGGAGAAGGAATCGAAGAATTACTTTATTATGTAGCAAATGAGCTCGAACATATCGAAGCCAAGCCTATCATTTTTGAACAGGAATTCAATCCGGAATACGAAATGGTAAGCACTAACGAACCGTACAGCGTATTCTACGATGAGGCCGAAAACGAATACGTAATTGAAGGCCCTCGGATTGAAAAAATGCTCGGATATACGAATCTGGATTCCGAAAAAGGATTTTTATTCTTCCAGAAATTCTTAAAAGAAAACGGTATTCTGGATGAACTTGAAAATCTCGGAATCAAGGAAGGAGATACCGTTCGAATGTACGGTTTCGCCTTTGATTACTACAAATAAAGCAACAGGAGAAACAAAATGGAATTAAGCAGCAAACAACGTGCCTATCTGCGTTCGTTATCCAACCATACAGAAGCGCTTTTTCAGGTCGGCAAATCATCATTAACGCCCGAGCTAACCAATGCAGTAAGCGAAGCCTTTAATACCAGAGAAATCATCAAATTATCGGTATTAAAGAACTGCCTGGATGACCCGAAGGAGCTCGGAAATACAATAGCAGCAAGAACAGGATCCACCTTCGTTTGCAGTATCGGGAAAAAGATCATTCTTTATAAACCAAACAAGGAAAATCCGGAAATTGTCCTTCCGAAATAATGAAAAAGCGGAGAGTAAATATGAAAATCGGTATAATCGGCGGAACTTTCGATCCAATCCATAACGGTCACATTTATATAGCCGGAAAGGCAATGGAAGAGTTTTCTCTTTCCAAGGTATTATTTATGCCTACCGGGGTTTCCTATATGAAGACCGATGTTTCCAATGCCAAAGACCGATATGAAATGGTTCGTCTTGCCCTGAAGGACTATCCGAATTTCGAAATCAGCGACCTGGAAGTATTTCGCGGTGGTTATACATACACCTGCGAAACGATAGCCGAATTAAAGAAAATCTATCCGGATGACAAATTGTATTTCATCATCGGAACGGACACATTATTTATGATGGAAAAATGGAAGAATTATGATTACATCTTCCAAAATGTCACCATCATTGTCGCCGACAGAGCGGGCGAAAATGAATCCGATCAAAAAGACAAAGCGGATTATTTAAAGAAACAATTCGGCGCCAAAATCAAATTTCTAAAAGCAAAAAAATACAATTTATCAGCAACTTTACTGCGTGCCGGATTTAAGATTAAATCTCCGGCTTATAAAATCAAACAGGACTGTCCCGACAGCGTCGTACGATACGCCGAAGAAAATCATTTATATGATTCTTCCCCGATGAAGGAATCCGAAATTCTGGAGCTGTTAAGGCTCGACTTAAAACCCAAACGAATCACGCATACTCTGGGAGTAGTCGAAATGGCCGCAAAGCTTGCCGAAATCCATTCCTGTGATATTAAAAAAGCCCGTACTGCCGCATTATTACACGACTGTGCCAAATACTTAAGTACACAGGAAAAAGCAGATCTATGCCGGGAATATCATTTCCCTGTTTCCGACCTGGAAATGTCTAATCCGGAACTGTTACACGCCAAAGCCGGTGCAGCTTTAGCATCCAAAAAGTACGGGATCGAAGACGAAGAAATAATGGATGCCATTTATTATCATACGACCGGAAAACCCGATATGAGTTTACTTACCATGATTATCTTCATTTCGGATTATATCGAACCGGGAAGGACTCATTCTCCGAAGCTGAATGATTTTCGTGCGATGGCAGAAGAAGATTTAAACAAATGTGCAGGAAATATTTTAGAGGAAACCTGCTTATATCTGGAATCCAGACCAAATAACAAAATCAAGGCTATCGACCCGACAACAAAAGAAGCCTACGAATATTATAAAATCTATATTTGAAACAAAAACACTTTGAATTTATATAAAACAAGAAAAATCAGGAGCATTTCATATGGATATAAAAGAAAGCGTCAAAACAGCCGTTTCCGTATTGGATAGTAAACTGGCTGAAAACATTGTAATCATAGACATCAGTGAAGTATCTACAATCGGCGATTATTTTATCATTGCCACCGGAAATAACGTTAACCATGTCAGAGCCTTATCTGATTACGTTTCCGAAAAACTGGATTCTCTAAAGATCTTCTGTAAGCAAACGGAAGGCTATGGAAATGCAAACTGGATTCTAATGGACTACGGCGATTTTATCATTCATCTGTTTGATAAAGAGAGCAGGGAGTATTACAATCTCGAACGCATCTGGAGAGATGCAAACTTTATTGAAGTCAGTGAATTTCTGAAATAACAGAAGAGTATAAAATATAATATAAGAGCAGGAAAAATAATTTTTCCCGCTCTTTTTAATTGCTTCATAAATTATTTCATTTTTAATTCTTTCAATTTAAGATAATCTAAAAGTCTTATTATATATAATTGATCACTTCTTTGACTGATATAAGCGGAATACACCGAATACCTTACCCAAAATCTTGACATCATCAACAATAATGGGATCCATCGTATCATTTTCCGGCTGAAGGCGATAGTGCCCGTTCTCTTTATAATATGTTTTAACCGTTGCGGAATCATCCACAAGAGCAACAACGGTGTCTCCGTTCTTAGCAGTTTCGCATTTCTCCACAAAAATGGAATCTCCATTAAATATTCCGACATTAATCATACTGTCACCTTTTACTTTCAAAGCAAAAGTTTCCGCATTCGGAACAAGTTCCATCGGAATTGGAAAGAAGCCGATAATATTTTCTTCGGCAAGAATCGGCTGACCTGCGGCAACGGTACCGATAATCGGAATAGAGGTCATCTCCGTACGTACCTGTTGGAAGGAATCATCAACAATTTCAATCGCCCTGGGTTTTGTCGGATCCTTTCTGATATAACCGTTTTTCTCCAAAGTTTCCAGATGAGCAAACACAGAAGAAGTGGATTTCAAATGAACAGCATCACAAATTTCGCGAACTGAAGGCGGATAACCTCTGCGCAATATTTCCTCTTTCAAAAAATCCAAAATTTCCTGCTGTTTTGAACTGATCTTGCCTTTTGCCATGTTTCTACCTCCATGAAAAGATGAGTTTCTCATAAATAACAGATTTACAAATCCTTATTTAATGTTAGATTAACACACTTCTTCCGAAAAAGCAAACATATATTCCAAAAATTTGTTCGATTTTTTTCGTAAATTCTATTGACAAACAGAACAGCTGTTTGTATTATAGTTTCAGAACAGTTGTTCGTATGGAGGAATATAAAATGACACTTGAAGAAAGAAGAATCATCTGGAATAAACGCAAAGCCATGAGAAGAGAAGCAGCCATCCGACGTTTGGCAGTTCGCGCTGCAATCGGTTTTGCTTTTCTGTTAACTGTTTCTAATATTATATTCTTTATTGCAAAACCTGTTAAGGCAAAGGAAGAGAAGGCGTATATCAAATATTATACGACCATTGAAATCAAGCAGGGTGACACTCTGACTTCCATTGCCAAAGAACATCTGGAAGGATATTCATCCGTTCAGGATTATATAGACGAAGTGAAATTTATGAACGGATTAAAGGATGCAAACTCCATCCGCGCCGGGCAGAA
>CACZRH010000094.1 GCA_902783455.1 uncultured Lachnospiraceae bacterium
ACAGACCAAATTCGAACGCGACGGTATCCGTGTAAAATTAGTCGGCGGAAAGGATGATACCGAATATGAAAGAATAAACAGAAATCCTTTAACGAAGGATAATCTGTTAATTATCGAGCAGGCATATCTTCCGAAACAGCTGAATGCCAACACCCTTCGAAGAAATATGCAGGCCAGAAGCAAAGCAGAAACGGAGGCTTTAAAAAGGCAGAAAGCAAATCTGCTCGGAACGGATTTCAAGGCTCCGAAATATACGCTTTCCGAGGACGAAATGCGTCAGCTTACCACGAAGCGGAAAATTATTTTAAGTAAGACGGATCTTTTAGTTGAATTTGAGGAAAATAACGGATTCTTTGAATTAAAAGAAAAAGAGAAAAGGGACAGCAAGGGAAAAGAACTGCTGGTGAATAAACCCGGAGCTATTCTTGCTTTCCGTATTCAGAAAGCATATGAAGGCTTTAAGGATTTATATACCTATATGGCCAATTCGACCGGGAACGAATACTGGAGCAAGCATCTTCTCGATATTGAAGCGCGCTACAAAGATTTTATGCAAAGGATCAATAAACCGGAAAATGCCATTAATGAAAAAACGGAGATTGTTCCGAAGGTGTATCCGCTAAAAGGATATTTAAAATCACGTGAAGATTTAACGGAAGGAATTTCGTTCTTACATTCGATGACCGATAAGATTCTTATTAAGAATTTCGGTGCGGAACGATACAGAACCATCAGCAACAAGAATAAATATAATCCGAGCGTTCTTTCCAGATTTGCAGAGAATATTAAGGAATTTGCAAATCCGAAGAATAAGGGAAATCTGTTGAAAATATGTGAGCAGAATCCGTTCTTTAATGACGGAGTGAATGCCATGTTAAAAATGCCCACCACGAATGCACAGATTCTGAATGAAAGGTTCAAACCCACCAAAAATAAGTATATTGTGGGATATTTCAATTTCTGCGCAAATATGGCAAACGGTGTTGCGAATGGAAAATCAAGCTATCTTCAGAATCCCTATAATAATTTCAAATCGCTTATTTCTCAGCCGCAGGCAGGGACGTATCTTCCGAATGTGAGAAAGAATTTTGTTCCCGCGCAGAAAGGGGAAGTTGTAGGTGAACTGAAGGTAATTCCCAAGAATTATATCCCGAATAACGGTTACCAGGTTGAGAGAGATGATATTTCAGTTAAGTCGGATGATAAGGATGCTCCGAATGTGAATTTTTTAGATGAGATTGATCCGAATCTGAAAGGGATTAATCCGAATCCCAATCCGAACCCGATTCCGAACCCTGAAGTAGGCCCGAAGCCTGAAGTTGGTCCGAAGCCGGGACCTGAACCGGAAGTGAATCCGAATCCCAATCCCAATCCGATTCCTGACCCGATTAAAATCGATAACATTATTAAGCCGGAGGATAAGGAGTCTGAGAAGGATTCCCCGCTTACCCGTACCTTAAAGAGACGCTCCCAGTATAAATCGTTCCTGCAGCAGTTAGAAAAGGAAACGCTGAATATTGATGAAGCGGATGCATTAAGCCGTCTCGGAAAACTGGTGGAGGATCTGGATCCTTATATTGAGCCGAATACACAGAAGCGTTTATCCTTCAACCAGTTAAAGGAATTTATGGATCGTTATGTTCAGATTCAGAATGACTTGGATTCCTATGAAAAAGGAACCCTTGCCGGAAACGATGCTTATCAGAAATTCCGTCAGGTGATGAGTAAGGATATCCGTACCATTTATGACGTTATTCGAAAGAATGAAAAGCTTTCCGCTGAAGAAAAGGCACAGGCCCGTTTCAGCATGGTGGATATTTTTGAAGAATCCAGATCGGTTGAGGTTACCGTTGAAGAAAAGAATATTGAGAAAGAAGGCGGTAATTTAAGTCAGAGACTGCATATTGTAACCGTTGATGATAAGAAGCAGCCGGTTGACGGATATTTTACAATCCATGAAAAGAATTTCAATAAAGAGGAGGCTTCTTTAAAGCATTTGGAGGAGTTTGCCGGTTCGAAAGACCCTCTGGCGATTGAATATGCCAGATATCTTCTTTGCTATAATCCAAAGGGCAAAAACTCTTTTGTGAAAAAACTTCAGGTTCAGAAGAGCGAAATGGCAAAAACGGATACGATCCGCTTATCATTCCCGGATTCGAAGAGTTACGCACAGGCATTCCGAAATGAGATAAAGAAAGATTTAAGATATTTTGCAATGTCGAAAAACATTCCCATGGACGGAGAGCAGTATAAGCTTTTGGAAAATATCACGAATCGTTATTCGAAAGATATCGGGTCCGTGGATGATTTGACAGAAGGACTCCATGCACAGTTCTTAATCAATAATAAAGCCGGAATTTATGAAGACTGCGGAATCAATCCGAAGAGTGCCGTGGATAAAAGAAATTCCGCGATGTACGCGGTTGCAGAACTTCTCGGAATTGAGAACGTACTTGCAAAATCGAAGAATATGAGACTTCGTATCGGGGATAAGGTTTATAAGGGAACCTTCATGGACAAGGCGGAAGGAACTACCTTAAATAAACTGACAACCGACTGTGATTTGGCAAAGATTACGAGCTATCAGCTGGAAGATAATCCGGAACTGAAAAAAGCCATAGCCAATCTGCAGGTTTTAGACCTTATCTGCGGAAATACGGATCGTAATATCAATAATCTGTCCTTTGCAGTAAAGAACGGAAAGCTGTTTACTGTTCAGGGAATTGATAATGATAACAGTTTCGGCGATCTGGTTACCGATCTGCAGGCCAATGACATGAAATCGATTCCTTTTGACAATATGACTTTTATTCCGCAGGATACCGCGGATGCAATCCGTGACCTTGATCTGAATCTGTTAAGGGCCGTATTAATCGGATATGATTTAACGAAAAAAGAAATCGATGCGCACATCGACAGAGTGCGTAAAGTGCAGGAGAAGATTTCGAGATGCATGGAAGATAATGAGAAGGCGGAGAAAAAATCCAGGAAAGAAAAAGTGAAGATTCTTTCGGATGAAGAGATTTCAAAGCTTGCTTTTTCAGATGATTTATGCCGTCCGCCATACGGAATGAATAAAGATAAAGACTATAATCTTTTCTCGAGAATTGAGAGTCAGTTCGGAAGAGATGATCACGGCAGGGATAAAATTTCCCGCAGTTTGATGACGAATCTGCAGAAAGCATCCAGGGAATTCCAGCATAAGGCAAGCGTGGCGGAAGAGAGAATGCGTGATACCACGAAGGTTCTTAACGAACAGGCAAAGGCAGTTACCGTGAACCAAAACGAGTATAAGGCCATGACGGATGCCACAACTGCTTTGTTTAATGCATATGCCAAGGCACCGAAGAACGTTTTGGAAAGATCTTCCGCAAATAAAAAGATGATGGAATGCAGCCGCAAGTTCGGACCGCTTTATGAGAGTGCGAAGAATTGCCTTGACCAAACAAATGCATTTGTGGAAAAACAAAAACAGACAGTTGCCGCTTTACAGGTCGGAACCGATGAATACCGCATTCAAAATGAAATTCTTCAGAATGCACTGAATCATCAGAAACAGGTTACACAGTTTACAAATGCCTATAAGGAACTTACCGGGCAGCCGGCGAAATTTGATGCAATTCTTGCCCTGGGCCAGGAAAGATGGAAAATCTGGAAAGCCGGAGATGACAAAGAGATTGAGAAACTGAATGAAGAATTAAATGGAGACAGGATTGAGAACAACACCAATCCGAAGCCGAATCCGGAAATCAGAACGGAAGAAAAGCCGAACCCGAACCCGGTAATAACGACAGAAGAAAAGCCGAACCCGAACCCGGTAATAACGACAGAAGAAAAACTGAATCCGAACCCGGTAATAACGACAGAAGAAAAACTGAATCCGAATCCGGTAATTACAACAGAAGAAAAACCGAATCCTGAAATTAAGAACGATAAAGAGATTAATACCGGTGACAATAAGATTGAGACGGAAGGAGAACCGAAGAAGAAGGAGAAACCGACTCAAGAAGAAGTTGATTCCGCAAAGAGTTTCTTAGTGGAAGCCAATACCTATGTGAACTGTCTGAACGGAATTTGTTCCAGACTGGAAGATATCAGAGAGCAGCTGAAGACAGATGGTGCAAAGACCAATAATGCAAAAGATTATACCAAGGACGGAACCACTGAGTATCAGGCAATGGCAACGCACCTTGAAAACACAATTAATCTGTTACGTGATCCGAACTCCGATCCGGCTGCAATTGAAAGCAGTTTAAAGAATCTCAGGAATGCATCCGCAAAATATTTTACCGATCGTTACGGTAATTACGGATTCCCGATTCATCCATCCGGAAGAGTACGTTTAAGTTGCTCCGGTGAGCTGATGAATGAGGTACTTCCAATGCTGACGGTGATCGGTAACTGCAGAAGAAGATTAAATGATCTTTTCCCGGAGGCAAATTACGGAGATTCCAGTATTCATGATATTGAGCAATACGGCAGTCATGTATTTGAACGCTGCGGTGAGGAGCTGCAGGATGCGGAACTTCGTTCCAGAAGTTATGAAAGAGAACGCAGAGTTCCGAACATTCAGTTAAGAGCGTTTGAAAAATTGCGTGAGATAAACAGAGAAGTATATGAATATTACAACCCGGAGAATATTGATAATCTGAAAAAGATTATTGATAAGTGGGGTGGCAATGTCAGCAATCCGCTTCGTGCAGAGGTTTATGTGGTTGCCGATACGATGAATCGGATTTTAAAACCGGGAATCGATGCGGAAAAAGCACAGAGACTTCTCGACAATTTTACCGGATATAATTGTTCCATGAAGGCAAAGAAGCTTGCAGAATATGATCTGTTCAAGAAGGTACAGAGGACCTGTTCGAAGAATAAGCCGGATAACGGATTTTCCACATGGGCAATGATTGAAGAAGGAGCAGACAGTCTTCATAATGAATATGAAATTAAGAAGCTTCGTAACGGCAGTGATTACATTGTGACCGCGAACATCATGACAGCGAATAACGCATCTCCTGACAGTGATAATCCGGAGCAATCCGCGAAAGATAATCTTTACGAAGCAACTGCTGAGATTCTGGTAAACAAGGCTCTTAGTGACCCGGCCGGAAGAAAAGTGCTTCATATGATGGCGATGGAAAGAAGTGATGCGATGGCAGATTTGCTTAAATCCTATACAATTGAGTATTTGAAGAGAAAAGATCCGTTCTATTCCAAAGGAGAATTTAAACCGGAAAAGATTTCCGACTATATAACTTCAGACGTTCATAAGAAAATTCTGAAAAGCTTCTACAATCAGAGACCGAATGTGGAATTGAAATTTGAGGGAGATTACAGGGCAATGCCGAATAAAGCGCCTGAAGATGCTCTGAATAAAAGTGTGAATAGTAATGTGATTTCGACGGGTGTACCGAAGATTTAAAATTCGATATTTGTGAAAATCTTCGCCTCTAAAAGATGAAAAAAAACGGGAAAAATGGTATGATTATACTGTTCCCGTTTTTTTTGCGGCTTTTGCGGAATAGATCAGGCGGAGAAAGTATTTATGAAAAAGAATTATAAGAAGAAAAAGATAAATCTTAAGACCGGAAGAAGCTGTCGCATGATTGCTTTCGCTCTTTCGGTTTTCTTTGTGGCAGGGGCAGTATTGTTTGCAGCTCCGATTTCGCATGCGGAGAATATTACCGGCGCGGAATATGCGGAAATATCCGTGGATCCCATGGAAAATAAAGAGGGGTATTCCGCAGTTGTATACAATAACCTGAACGGACTTCCCACCTCGGAAGCCAATGCGATAACGGAGACCGAAGAAGGCTTTATCTGGATTGGAAGCTACAGTGGATTAATCCGTTATGACGGTAATACTTTTGAAAGAATCGATTCGGTTTCCACCGGAATCACTTCCGTTGTAAGTCTTTATGTAGACAGCAAAAACCGCCTGTGGATTGGTACCAATGACAACGGTGTCGTGGTAATGGATAACGGAGAATTTACCCGTTATAACAGAGTTGGCGGAATGAAATCGTCCTCCATCCGTTCCATTACGGAAGACCATTCCGGAAACGTCTTTATTGCATCCACGCATGGTATTGGCGTATTCAACGAGAATATGGATTTTGAACTGCTTGATGAAACGCAGATTTATGATGAATACATTCAGGAACTTCGTACCATCAGTACCGGTACCATTTACGGGAAAACTCTCGGGGGTGCGATTTTTACGATTGATGACGGAAAGCTTTCCGGATACTATGACAGCTCCAGACTCGGAATCGACAACATTAAATCCATTCTTCCGGACGATGCTAATCCGGGCTATATTTATGTCGGAACCGAGCATTCGGACATTTACTACGGCGATTTGAAAAACGGGGTGGAGAGTCTGAAAAAAATCAATGTCTCCCCCTTAAAGCAGATTAATTCCATGGAAGTCATCGGAGACGAATTATGGGTCTGTGCGGATAACGGAATCGGTATCGTAAAGGGCAAGGAGTTTCAGGTTTTGGAAGGTCTTCCGATGAATAATTCCATCGACCAGATGCTTGTTGACTATGAGGGAAACCTTTGGTTTACATCCTCGAGACAGGGCGTTATGAAAATCGTTTCAAATCCTTTTACGGATTTGTTTGCACGTCTGAATCTGCCGGCAGCTGTGGTGAATTCGACCTGCGTTTATGACAATAAGATTTTTGTGGGAACCGATTCGGGATTAGTGGTATTAAACAGTCTTGGCCTCGTGCCTACGCTTCCGATTAAAAAAATGACCGCCAAAGATGACTCGCTCAAGGACTATACGGATTTGGTCGAATTGCTGAAGGATATCCGAATCCGTTCCATTTACAAGGATTCCAAGGGCCGGATCTGGTTTGCGACATACGGCGACCGCGGACTTGTCATGTATGACGGAAAGAATGTCACATGCTATACCACGAAAGACGGACTTCCTTCCGAGAGAATCCGTGCGGTATATGAAACTTCGGACGGAACGATTTTAGTTGCATGTACCGGCGGGCTGGCGTTTTTAAGCATGCAAAAGGGTGTTTATGATGTCTTTGACGAACGTTCCGGTCTTGCCAATTCCGAGATTCTGACATTAGCGGAAGCGGACAACGGAGACATTATTCTCGGCTCCAACGGTGACGGAATGTATATTATTACCGACGGATTTATCCGGAATGTCGGATTCGAGGAGGGCTTAAGCTCCGAGGTTATTCTGCGTGTCAAGAAGGATGAAAAGCGCGGGATTTTCTGGCTTGTTACCAGCAATTCGATTGCATATATGACTTCGGATTATCAGGTGACGACGATTGAGCAGTTCCCGTACTCCAACAATTTTGACTTAGTGGAAAATTCAAAGGGCGATATGTGGATTCTAAGCAGCAACGGTATTTACGTAGCAAAGACCGATGAGCTGATTGCAAATGAAGAGATTGAAACGATTTTTTATAACAATGCAAACGGACTTCCCTGTGTTGCCACCGCGAATTCCTACAGCGATGTTTCCGATACCGGAATTCTTTATCTGGCCGGTACTTCCGGCGTTGCCAAAATTAATATCGAGGCACCGATGGAGAATGTATCGGAGATAAAAATGGCCGTCCCGTTTATCGAGGTTGACGGTGTGAGAACGGTTGCGGAAGGCGGAAAGTACACGATTCCGGCGGATACGAAGAGAATTACGGTTTACGGTTATGTCTTTACGTATTCTCTTTTAAATCCCAGGGTAAGTTATTATCTGGACGGATTCGATACGGAAATGACGACCGTTAACAGAAGTGAATTAGAGCCGGTCGATTATACGAACTTAAAGGGCGGCGAATATACTTTTGTGATGAAGCTTCAGGATGATATGGGGCAGCAGCAGAGCACCATGGAAGTCACCATCGTTAAGGAGATGGCGATTTATGAGCATCTCTGGTTTAAAATCCTTGCCGTAGCAGTCAGTGTTCTTTCGATTGCGCTTATTGCCTTTATCATTGCAAAGACCAGAATTACAAGACTCGAAAAGAAACAGAAAGAAAACCGGATTTTCATCCGCGAGATGGCAGAAGCCTTTGCGAAGGTTATTGAGTGGAAGGATGAATATACAAAAGGTCATTCCATGCGTGTTGCCAAGTATACAGCGATGCTTTCGAAGGAACTTGGTTATGACGATGAAACCGTGGAGAAATATTATAATATCGCGCTTTTGCATGACATCGGTAAAATCAAGGTTCCGCCTGAAGTCTTGAATAAACCCGGAAAACTGACCGATGATGAATTCAAGACGATTAAATCCCACTCCGGACTTGGCTATACGGTATTGAAGGATATCAGTATTATGCCGGAGCTTGCAATTGGCGCAGGTGCGCACCACGAACGTCCCGACGGCAAGGGTTATCCGAAGGGCTTAAAGGGGGATGAAATTCCGAGAGTGGCGCAGATTATCGCGGTTGCGGATACCTTTGATGCCATGTATTCAGACCGTCCGTATCGTAAGAGAATGAACTTCGATAAGGCTGTTTCCATCATCAGGGAAGTGTCCGGAACACAGCTTGCAGCGGATGTTGTTGATGCATTCTTAAAGCTTGTGGAAGCCGGTGAATTCAGGGATCCTGATGATGTCGGCGGCGGTACAATGGAGAGTATCGATAATATCCATAAGAAGTATGAGGATGATTCGAAGAAGGGTGAAGCTGATTTAAAGAAGAGTGAAGAGGCACCTAAGAAGGATGAGGAAAAGCCTGCAGAAAATGCTGCATCCGATGGAGAGAAGAAGACCGAATAAATCGGCATAGAATAAACCATACTATATGGAAAAACGGGAAAAGTTACCGATAAAGGAAAAACTTATAACGTTGTAAAGGGAAGAGTGGTATAATACTTTTGTGGGAAAAGTTAAAAACTCATAAAACGGGGGGGATATTTCATGAGCAAAATAATGCCATCAGAGAGGAGAATAGGTAAGAAGTTTAAGTATATATGTTTCTTTCTTATTATTGGCGGATTAGTTGTTTTTAGCGGGATGCGAGTGAAGGCAACTGAAGGAGATGTGGTAATAAATGAGGATACGTTTCCAGATAGTGTATTTCGAGAGTTTGTTTCTAATAACTTTGATACGGTTTCAGATGGGGTTTTAACAAAAGAAGAACTTGACGCAGTAACGACCGTTAATGTTGAGAATTCTACGGTTGCATCGCTGGTTGGAATCGAGTATTTTAGTAATTTAACAGAATTGGCTTGTACTTCTTGTCCGGTAACAAACCTTGATGTAAGTGGTAATGTAAATCTGGAACGAATGTATTGCGCTTTTACTCCGATGACTTCGATTGAACTGAGTCATAATCCGAATCTTTCGCATATAGAGTTTACTGAGAGTTCATTAACAAGTCTGGACTTAAGCAATAATCCGAATGTTACAGAGGTTTATTGCGCCATGAATCAGTTGAGTAGCCTGACACTTGCTGATAATTCACAATTACGTATTCTTCATTGTTACAAAAATCAGATAACGAGCTTGGATTTAAGTAAATGCGAGGGGTTAATTCAGGTAGCATGTTCTCATAATCAACTAACAAGCGTGGATCTTAGCACTAATCCTGCACTTGAGATTTTTTCCTGTCAGGAAAATCAAATTACAACTTTGGATATCAGTAAAAATCCAATACTGGTTGATATTTACCATAATGGTAGAGTTTACACTAATGATAAATGGATCTCATATAACTCCGAGGATGGGAAGCAGTCGCTGTCGCTAAACCAAAGTACAATCATCGTGGATGAGGAACAGGGGATAGGAAGTATAGAAATCGACGAATTACATTTTCCGGACAAAGATTTTAGAGATTTCGTATCTAAGAATTATGACAAGGATAAGGATAATATTTTAAATGCAGAGGAAATAAATGACATTGTAAGCATTGTATTAACTGAAGAAAATTTTAAAGACATTACAGGAATCGAGTTTTTCACGGAACTGAAAGAACTGAACTGTTATGGAAATAAACTTACGAAACTAAACGTCAGTCAGAATACAAAACTTGAAAAACTGATAGCATTTAATTGTCCAATTAGTTATCTGGATGTATCCAATAATACTTCACTAAAGGAATTGTCGGTTACCTTGACAAGACTGGAAGGTCTGGATGTAAGCGCTAATACCGAACTTGAAAGGTTGGAATGTGGGTATGCGAGCATAAAGGAACTGAATTTAAGCAATAACAAAAAACTGAATTATCTGTGGTGTGAAGGTGCAAGTTTATCTGATTTGGATTTGTCGGTTAATACGAATCTGCAATTTTTGTATTGTGGGGAAAACAGTTTAACTTCTCTTGATTTAAGAAATAATACGAAACTGAAACAGTTGCATTGTCGTAAAAATAATCTTGCAAGTTTGGATGTATCTGCCAACACGGCTTTGGAAGAACTTATATGTTATGAAAATAAAATGAGAAGCCTGAAATTAAACAATACAATAAAAAAAGTTGAGTGTTATGATAATGAATTTTCTGAACTGGATGTTTCCCAGGTTTTAACATTACAGATGTTATATTGCCAAAATAATAAATTAACAAAAATTGATGTAACAAAGAATACGGGATTACAGTTATTGGATATTTACGATAATGAGATATCGGAACTGGATCTGAGTAATAATCCTCAAATGCATGTATTAATGTGTTACAACAATCCAATTGACAGTGTAAACATCAGCAAATGCACATACCTTGTTGAAGATTATGAGAAAGGCGAAAAGACAACGGAAGAGGATTATATTTATTACAGGAAAGAAGGAAGTGCTTACCTGTATGTAGGACCGGACATGAAGGTGATCACAGGAAATGAACAGGAGGATCCCATCAAGCCGGTTGAATTCAAAAATGTAGACGGAAAAATTCTGTATTATGAAAACGGAGTTCACAATACAAAAAAATTCGGCTTCGTGGAGTATAACGGAAGCAGATTTATTGTAGCAAACGGAGCGGTTGCTACTTCCAAAAACGGATTGGTTCAGGATCCGGAAAACAAAGATGATTGGTATTTTTGTGCAAACGGAAAAGTCCAGGAGCAGAAATCCGGACTCGTTCAGTATCCGGCGGGAACAACCAACTGGTTTTACGTTAAAAACGGAAAACTGGATACCACATATAATGGTAAGGTAAACTACAATGGAGGAGATTTCTTTGTAGCAAGAGGTAAGATACTGACCAGTAAACAGGGATTATTCCAGGATCCCAATAGTAAAAATGACTGGTATTTTTTAGCAAACGGTCAGGTGCAGAAACAGAAGACCGGAATCGCCAAATACAGCGGTGCAGGATTCTATGTTGAGAAAGGAAAACTGAACCAGAAATTTACCGGTAAGTATACGGAAAAGGGCGTAACCTATAATGTAGTAAACGGAAGGGTATTGTAAGAAAAATATTCCAAGGAGGAGGGTGTATGAAAAACATTATTCAAAGAATTATTCTTATGGCGCTGTTGGTATTTACGGCGGGCAGTATCTGGGCATTCAGTACCATTCAGGTAAGTGCTTCCACGGTGAGCATTATTTCATCGGGGGATGGCCGTTACTTTTATGCGGTAGACGGAATTGTGGATATTTACAAATCCGGTTTAGCGCAGGTTGACGGCAGATGGTATTATCTGGAAGAAGGACAGTGGATTACAAACAAGTATGCATTTGTCGAATACGGCGGTGGCAAATTCTTAGTTGCAAACGGTCTGGTTGCAACTGACAAGAAGGGACTTGTACAGGATCCGGAAAACAAGAATGACTGGTATTTTTTAACTAACGGTCAGGTAACGAAAAATAAAAACGGACTGGCTCAGTACAACGGAGCATGGTTCTATGTTGAAAACGGAAAACTCGATACTACTTATAACGGATTCGTTACCTATGACGGAGGAATGTTCTTTGTGGCAAGAGGAAAACTGCAGAATACCAAGAATGGTCTGACACAGGATCCGAATAATAAAGCAGACTGGTATTTCCTGGCAAACGGACAGGTACAGTCGAAAAAGACCGGTTTAGTCGGTTATGACGGAAAATGGTTTTATGTACAAAACGGCAAGCTTGTACCGGGATATACCGGAAGTGTGGAATATAACGGCGCAACATTCTACCTGTTTAACGGCGAAATCGTAGATTGTATTGATTATACGACTCTGACCGCTTTCCTCGGACAGAATGCTGCAGGTGCGGACAGTTTATTAGTAAATACTTTTGGAACCGGATATACCAAGGATGATCAAGGATCTTTCTGGGTTGTTCGTTTTAATCAAAAACCGAAAGACGTCAAGATAAAAGACGCTCTTTATCAGTGGTCTTCCATGGAGCTTGATTTCGAGGGTACCGATGTAAGGCTGGTAGCAATTTATCTGGATAATTTTGCGGAAAGTTACAATAAACTTGTTGCTTCTTTAGGCGTTCCTGCTTCTGCTTATGAGGAATATGGTCTGTATATTTGGGAAGTTGATGGAGTTTCAATCTGTGTTGGAGACGGCGCCAAATTAAGTGCGGAAAGCTTTTTGTCCTTCCGCCATCCGGACTAATTGCAGGGTGAGTTAGTTTCGGGGTGTGTCTGTTTTTAGAAAAATGACACAACATCCCCGTCCCCATGTGTCATTTCGGGGAAAAATGACACAATGTCCCCGTCACTTAGTGTCAAAATGGTCGGCTGTGTGTATACACGGCCGGCCTTTTTCAATAAAAGTATGTGAAAGTTGAATTTTACGGAAAAAAAGAGTAAAATATTTGTTTGCATTAGTGAAACAATAATATTGAGAATTAAAGAGTAAGGTTGGTAGTATTTATGGATTTGATTAAGAAACCCACAACAGGAATGAAAGACATTACGCCCGAGGAAATGGCGCTTCGTAATTATGTCATGGATGAAATCAAGAAGACGTATTCATCCTTCGGCTTTTCGCAGATTGAAACTCCTGCAGTGGAGCATATCGAAAATCTCTGTTCTAAGCAGGGCGGAGAGAACGAAAAACTGATTTTCAAGATTTTAAAGCGCGGAGAAAAATTGAATCTGGAGACTGCGCAGGGTGAGAATGATATCGTGGATTCCGGTCTTCGTTATGATTTGACCGTACCGCTTAGCCGTTTCTATGCAAACAATGCGGCAACCCTTCCGAAGCCATTCAAGGCACTTCAGATGGGCAATGTATGGCGTGCGGACCGTCCGCAGAAGGGACGTTTCCGTCAG
>CACZRH010000095.1 GCA_902783455.1 uncultured Lachnospiraceae bacterium
TAACAGATTATTTTTTTCTTGTCAAGCAGATATTTTTAATCCAGCGCTCTTAGAATTCTATCTACTCTCTCATCTTTTTTATGCCACACCGTCTGAAGCGGCCACGGCAGTTCCAAAACATACTCCCTGTCACGGATATTCAGGGCATGAATTTTTTTCATAACCTCATCTTTATTCTGATATAAAAGCTTTCCGAATTCGCAAGGGACATACTCCGTATCTGAATTCGAAACGTTTGTCTTTTCCGAACCTGATGTATTTCCCGAACCTGCTGCCTTACCCGGCACACTTTCTTTTTTCAAGTTGTTCTCATTTACCGGAACAGTCTCTTTGATCTGAATAAAACTGACTTTCCCGTATTGGTCCTGCACTTTCTTATAATGGACGATTTTTCTTTCTTCCCCGTATACCGGCTCTGTAAGAAGCACGGTTCCGGAATCCAGAAGATACTCCCATACAAGCCCTGCAACAGTTTTAGCGGGAATCGGGAAATCAAGTTTTTCCTTTATTTCACTTACCGCATATCCCTTTTTTGCCATCGAATAAACGGCACCTTTACAGGCAAAATCTATCGTAAAATCGGACAATGCTTTTTGAAAATAAGATTCACTCATGTCATTTCACCGATGTATAAATTTGCTCATACTCTTTTACCGAATTTAACGATATATAGCTCACTCAATTTTATTTACCGGTTGGAAATTCCTGCCATATAAGTTAAAAAGCAGGCAAAATCACCCAGGCGCTTCCGATTCTCACCAAGCCTTTCAAACCATGCGATATCTGCGCCTCCGGCTTTCATCAGCCTTGAAAGAATTGTGATTGCCATGATAAATCCGTCATGCTTCGCCGTTCTTCCCTTGTCGCGGTTCATCTTCTCTTCGTTGTCATAAAGCTCCCAATCCGCACGCACTGCCGCATACGCAAAAGCAGCTTTCAGCATATCATTATAATACTGCTCTTTGTCGGGTTCCGTGCATCTGTCGTAGCTATCCAGCATCTGCGCATAGATTTCCACAGCCTCTTCCATCGGCAAAGTATTTCCCGCGGAATGATTTAAATATTCCTCATATTTCAACATCTGTTCTTCCTCCTTTTTGACACATGGTGACGGGGTTATTGTGTCATTTTTTGCCACCCCGCTGTCTCGACTCACCAAAATGACACTAGGTGACGGGGTTATTGTGTCATTTTTTCCGTCAACTCTTAAGGTAATCCTGCAGCTCAGCCAAATGCTCTTCCGCATCAAGATAGCCGAGCCAGTACAGCTCTCCGAGCTTTTCCATATCCTTTTCAAAACGGGTTACGGTAACCGGTTTGGACGGTGCAAAAACAAATACCTTCTTTTCTTCATGAAGCTTCTTTAATTCCCTCGTTGTGACATTGAAATCCGCATTTACGTTATCCAGTGCACGAATAAAATTCGGATACTTGGAATACCACAGACGAGATTTTTTCAAAGGTTCCTCGGATCTTATAAAATCCCATTCCCTGGTTTTAACGACTATGATTTTTTTATATCCTTCATCCACTGCCCAGCGGTATGGAATCTTGGTCGAGCATCCTCCGTCAAGATACGGAGTTCCGTGCATCACAACAGGCCTTGAGACAAACGGAATGCTTGCGGATGCGCGCACCGCGCCGGATAAATTGCATTTTCCTTTTTCAAAATATTCCGTTTCACCGGTCAGCATGTTTGTGGCACCGACTGCCAGTCGTCTGGCCGGATCGTTTAAGCGCTTTTTATCAAGCGGCATTTTTTCGAGAATGTCCTTGTATAAATACGTAAACCCGGTAACCCCGTGTTCCTTCTTGACAGCGCCGAATCCGATATAATTCGGATCATGCCGGTAAGTTAAATCAATTCTCGCGCTCCACCCGATCTGCCCGGAAACATAGCCGACTCCTGCAAGTCCTCCCGCAGAGATTCCGACGGTTGCACTCATGTTGATGTCATGCAGCATTAAGTAGTCCGTTACGCCAAGCGAGTAAATGGCTTTCCATCCGCCGCCTTCTAACACCATGCATCCTTCCGTAATGATGTCGCTCGCTCTTCCATCCGGAAGGAACTCGACGCCTTTGTACTTTTTCAATTCTTTACTCATTTCTTTACCTGTTCCATTTCTGTTATAAATTTTAATGTTTTATTCTTAGATTCCATATTTATACTCAGAATCCGTTTTATTCTTTGAATCTGTCCCATTAAATCCCGTTCATACTCCAAACAGAATCTTCCTAAAACCCGACCTTCCCACGTTTGCTTTCGTTCACCTCCGTAAGCTCTTCGATATCATCCGCCGTAATCACTTTCGATTCATA
>CACZRH010000096.1 GCA_902783455.1 uncultured Lachnospiraceae bacterium
GAGCGGAGACCGGGGACAATGTGTCATTTCCATGTAATACATCCGTTTTCATCGGTTCGAAGGATCACCGTTCCCGCAGCCTTCAGATTTTTTATTGTTTCTTGATGAGGATGGCCGTACCGGTTGTTCTTTCCGCAGGATATAACCGCATATACAGGATGAAGACCAGTGATAAAGTCTTCGGTATTTGTATTATTGGCAGAACCATGATGCGCACATTTCAATATTTCCACACATCCGTCACCGTAATGAGATAAATATTCCAGCACTGCTTCCTCGGCCTGGTGCTCCGCATCCGACATAAATATGACGGTTAATTCCTCTTCCTGAAAACAGATTGCAAAAGATGCCGCATTGGAATCATGATACGTCTCTTTGGAATCCGGTGAAACAATGCGAACAGAATAGGAATCCTTCTCTGTCTCATTTCCTACAACATCTCCGGCCTCCAGATAAAATACCTCAATTCCCTCTTTTTCTGCCTCTTCCGTAATCTCACGAAATTCCTCTTTCAAAACAGCCGGTATCGCAATTGCATGAATCTTTACCTCTTTGCTTTTTTGCACCTCACAAAATCCGTTTATGTGATCTTCATCTTCGTGCGATAAAATCCATAAATCCACCTCCCGCTCCCCTTCATATTGCAGATAAGGCACGATTATTCTCTCACCGACATTTTTCTTTGTTGTGGAGCCGCCGTCAATCATAATAACTGTCCCGTCATTCGTGCGGATAAAAATCCCGTCCCCCTGCCCTACATCCAAAAATGAAATACAAGGTTTCTTCGGCTCTGATAACAAAAAAAAGCAGGCAAAAAGCATCAATAAACCAAAGACGATCCAATATCCGGTCTGTATAATCCAAAATCCCTTATTTTCTTTTTTCATCTTCTCTTCATCTTCCAAATCAGGATGTATCCGATTTCGTCTGTTTTGCATCCGATAAAATTCCAGTTTCATCTTTCGTCGAAACGAAGATGCCTCAAGGCACAATAAAACTACAAATGTAGTATAAATCAGAATCCGTCCGATACCGGGTGTTTTTGAAGATATCACTGTAAAAGGGATTTCCGTCATTTTTTCGGCAACAAATGAAAAGGTAAAAAGAATCGCCCTGCAAATCATCGAAAGGAGTTCTGCCAGCGGATAACACCATCCCCAAAAAGCAATCACCCCGAATGCACAGACAAACAATACCGGCATTGCAGGAAGGACAAAAAGGTTCAGTAAAAAACCTGCAAGCGATATTTGGTGAAAGGAATAAATCATCACCGGAAGTGTGGAAATAAAAACGGAAAATGCAATTAAAAATCCATCCCACCATTTCCGCTCACGATTCACAAAAGGCAGAAAATTTGGAAAGACAAACAGAATTCCGAAAACCGCCAGATATGTCAGTTGAAAAGAGGAATCCAAAAGCATATACGGAAAAATGAGACACGTCAGAAAAGCTGACAGAGAAAGTGCAGTCAGGGCATCGTAGGATTTTTTCAAAAGTTTGGCAAGAAGTCTGTAAGAGAGCATGAATACAGCCCGAAAAACAGAAGGTGCCAATCCGACGGTGTATCCATACAAAATCAGAATCACGACTGTAATACCGAAAGCCACCCACTGCGGAATAGGACGATGGTTTAATATTGCATAAAGAAACGCTCCGATTAAGGAAATATGCAGGCCGCTAATTGCCAGAACATGCGCAATTCCTCCATTCGTATATAAATCCCGGACATTCTCCGAAAGATTTGTTTTATCGCCGAAAAGAATGGCACAAAGAGTCCCTCCGTATTCTTCTCCCAATTCCGAAAGTAATACTTCACAGCCCTTGCTTTTAAGCCGGAATAGTCCTTCCGGAAGAGACAATCCACCCTGGAGATTAAGGATCTCCGGATTATAAATCATATACCGGTATCCTCTTGCACGATAATAATTCAGGGAATCGAACTGTCCCGGATTTGTTGCATGTTCTATCAAGGACAGTTTCCCGTAAAGCGTAATGCGGGCACCGATCATTAAGTGATTAATTTCCATTTTGGACAATTCATCCAGATAACAAACCACTCCCTTTATCTTTTCATCCTGCTCCCGCTCTTTCAACCGATGTTGACCTTCCTTCGGATTATGACCGGACGAAACATTTAAATTCAAATTATCCATATGCTTTCCGGAAGCATCGTTATTCATCTGATATTCATTTACATTTAATTCATCTAATGGAAAATCTTCTTCGAATGAAGAAGGATTGACTGATACAGAACAATTCTTTAGATATAATACAATTCTCTCATCCCGGATTTCTTTTTTAACAATTCCCCCGGAAACAATAACATAATCTTTATAATCCGGAGGCGGATCAAAATCCGCCGCCAGTAATACTATCAGAAAAACGATTGCCATCCCCGAAAAGCAAAACCACATCAGGGGACGATTCATTCTATTCCTCCTTATTTCCCTCCTCTTTTAAAACAATATCCAGATTCCGTTCCAAAGGTGTATCAAGGCTCACTGTTTCGCGATATATAATCTGTGAGTTTCCACCGACCTGAATCTGCACACGGCTTACCGTATTTAAATCAATCAGCGAATTCGCAATAGAATATAAAACTACATCTGTAGTTACATCATATGTCTGCTTCAGAAAATCTTCGCTTAAATTCACATAGCAGGTACCGTCTTTATTCGTAACACTTAAAATCTTAGTCTCAGGATTAATGGTCGGATAATATCCGGCAACCTGCGGTCCTTTAATCAATTGTTCCACAACCATCTTTTCCATGGAAACATTGGTATTATAAACAACCGATCTCTGTCCGGAAATCAGGTTCTTTCCGTCCACTGTGGCAAAATACAGGGTAATGCTTACCCTTTCATATGCATTTATTTCTTTTCCGTCATTCTCAATAAAGGAATCCGCATTTAACAAACCGACAGCCAGTCCTGCTGCATCCATCAGAGTTTCACCATCCACCAGAAACTGAACATACTGAACTCCTTCAATCTGGGTAAACGATCTGACCAGAGCTGCTCTGACCAGTATTTCTTCATTCGGTGATAATTCCCTGTACTCGGGACTTAAATTCAAAGTCAGATTTTCATCCTTTAAAGAATAGTCAATCAGACTGAAATTATTGTTAATGGATGTTCTTAATTCTTTGTGATTCGGATTCTTTGCAAGCGCATTTACCATTTCTTCTATCTGCGCGTTTGTTTCAGTTTCAACAAAAGTATACTCTTCCCCCTGTACTCTGGTCTTGTCACGATTGATATAATACACATAATTCTTCTTTTGATCGTTTTCCAGCATGTTTTTTGGTCCCGACTTTTTTGTACTACAGCCGTAGGATAATGTAAGCAGGAATGCGAGCATCACCAAAAGGAAGCAATTGAAATATTTACTTGTCATCTTTCGGTTCTTCATCCAAAATATCCTCATCGTCCGATTCTTCCTCTTCCGATTCTTCTTCGTCATCTAAATCGTCTTCATCTGAATCCGATTCTTCTTCATCATCCAATTCATCTTCATCTGAATCAGAATCTTCTTCCTCTAAATCTTCCTCATCCGGAGCACTCTCCTCATTCACGATAGTATCCTCCGCAGCTTCTTCCGATACCGCACTGTTCTTATCGCTTTGCGTATCAAACAATTCTTCCGCAACTTCCGAAACGGATTCTGCTCCCATTTCACTGACCGGCACTTCCACAAATCTTTCCAGATGGTCGCCTCCTTCTCCGACCGGTTCTGCAATCTTCACACCGCCGGAAGAATAAATCAGTGGTACATTTACGGTAAAGGTCGTTCCGATATCCTCTTGAGACTCTACTGTGATGGTTCCTTTATGAAGCAAAACGGCACTTTTACAAATAGAGAGTCCGAGTCCGGTTCCGCCAATTTCCCTGGAGTGAGATTTATCGACGCGATAGAATCTTTCAAAAATCGATTTTAAATCTTCCTCCGGAATTCCGATTCCGGAATCACTTACCTTAATCGTAAACGTCTGGTAATCCGCATCCAGAACAACCTTTACATAACCATCTTCATGATTGTACTTAATTCCGTTTTCGATTAAATTGGTCAGCGCCAAACTGAATTTAACTTCATCAAGTTCCGCCGTAACCTGTCGCACGCTTTCAAAAATCAAATCCACCTTCGCATTTTTTGCTATCGGCAAAAGTCTTTTAAATACCGCCTCAATCATCTCGTTTACATTAATTTGCGAAATATTGATATTCGGATTCTTCTTATCCATTTTTACCAGCGAAAGCAAATCATTGATAATCGTATTTTCGCGGTCAATCTCATCCACGATATCCGACATAAAATCCTTATAAACCTCCACCGGCACGTCATCCTGATTATTCAAAGAATCCGCAAGAACCTTAACGGAAGTCAGAGGTGTTTTCAGCTCATGTGAGACATTGGATACGAATTCCTGTCTGGATTCTTCCAGCACTCTCATTCGGTCCATAACCTGATTAAACGCATCTACGATATGTTCCGTTTCAATGTAATCATTAACTTCAATTTTTTCATCCGTCAGCCCGCTCTTTACTTCGGAAATTGCAAGGGTCAGACGGTTGAACGGTCGCAACATGACACGGGGCATAAAAAATGCAATCGTCAGAACGAGCACAAACAATATAAACATAAACAGCATGGAATTCCTGGAAAGAATATCCCAGTTTTGATTAATCGGCACGGTGGAAACCGATGTCAGAATAACACCGACAATACTGTTTTTCCCGTCAATGTTTCTCGTAATCGGCACCGTAATCTCGATATAACTGTTTTCGGAATCATAATGCGAAATTGATTCTCCACGGAACGTCTTGATAACCTCTTCCGAAATAATCAGCTTTCCCGCAGCAACTCCGTACGTATCCTTTACAATCGAATAGTTCTGACCGATTACCAGCACACGGCCGTCATAAAGGTTTGCAACCTGCTCGATTTCCGCATTTACGATACCGGATGACGGATCATCCAGATAATTAAAAGAAATCAGATGGTCGGCCAGAATTTTCATCTGGCTCTGAACATCCGTCGTTCGAACTGCTACCGCACGGGAAAAATAGTTCTGCAGAACGCCGAAGCGCATAACCATACAGCATGCCACTCCGACAAACAGAATCAGAATTGTAATACGAAATCTGAGGCTTTTGAAAATCTTAATCTTATGAAATTTCTCCAAAAGCTTCTCAAATATTTTTTTCATACTTCTTTATCGAATCGTCACTGCTCACAGTTTACTGATTATGCTCCTTGTAGTAATACCCGGAACCCCACTTGGTCTGCACATACATCGGCTCTTTCGGATCGGTTTCGATTTTTTCACGAAGACGCCTTACGTGAACATCCACGGTTCTGACATCACCGGGATAATCCGCACCCCAGATTGTCTTTAACAATTCTTCTCTGGAGTATACACGATTCATATTTTCCACAAGAAGTTTCAAAAGGTCATATTCCTTACCGGTAACCTTAATCTCTTTTTCGTTAACAAATACACGCTTTCCGTCCTGAACAAGTCTTAAATCTCCCGAAACGATTTCTTTCCGGTCATTCTTTTTGGACTGCGTGGTTCTTCTCATAATCGCTTTCATTCTGGCTTTTACTTCCAGAATGTTAAACGGCTTCGTAATATAATCATCGGCACCGTATTCAAGACCCATGATTTTATCCATGTCGTCCCCTTTTGCGGTCAGCATGATAATGGGAACATTAGAGGTCTCACGAATCTGCTGACAAACCTCCAGACCGGTCAGCTTCGGAAGCATAATATCCAAAAGAATAATGCTGTAATGATTGGCGGTTGCCATATTTAATGCTTCTTCTCCGTCATATGCACAATCAACCTGCCAGCCTTCCTGCTCTAAGGAAAATTTCAATCCCTTTACAATTACTTTTTCGTCATCTACAACCAAAACACGATTCGCCATGTTTGAATCCTTTCCTTTACCCTTACCGAATGCGGTTCAATTCACAGTCACATACTCTTTCATCTTTGAAAAAATCCCCTCCTTAATGCCGGGCACTTTCATCAAATCTTCCAAAGTATTAAATTTTCCGTTTTTTTCCCTGTAATCCACAATTGCCTTCGCACGACTTTCACCGATTCCCGGAACACTGCATAATTCGGCACTTCCCGCAGTATTAATGTTTACCAAAGAATTCCCGACAGAAACAGGATTCCCGGAAACATCCGTAAAATTTCCATTTTGGGCCTCATCGAGAGTCGGAATGCGAAGCATTGTCCCATCTTCCAGATATTGAGCCAGATTAATGCAGTCCGTCGCGGCATCCGCGGAAAATCCACCGGCACTCTCAAGTGCTGCCATGGCCCGACTGCCAAAAGGCAGTTCATAAAGCCCCGGATTTATAACCGCACCGCAGACATAAACACAAATTTTAGTCTGCCGCTCTTCATCCTGTGTGGAACTTACCTTATCCGGAGAAGCATTTTCTCCGCCGACATTTGAATCATTCTCAGTTTCCGTATCGAAAGCCGCTGTCTCCGAATCCTCCGAAACCTGCTTTTGCACCGTGATTTCACGATTATGATTACAGGAAAGAAACAGAACACATGACAATATAATTATGAACGCAACTTCAACTATACGCTTTTTTACTGTATCATTTAATTTCATAGTCAGCTCCTTTTATCAGCAAAACCCATCCCTAAAGTATTAAGGACAGCCAATGTTACGATAAAAGTCCCTTGAACCGACTGTGCAATATAAGTGTAATCAAATTATGCGGACTTATCAAGCGGTAAATCCGTTTTTCAGATGGTTTTTCTCAAAAATCCCATCCGCAATTCTTCCCGTGGAATCTCCACCAATCCCGCGTCAGTTTTCATCCTGCGCATTATAGTTTTCAACGACCTCGGGAGTCGGAATTTCTTCATTCTCAAAATCCCTGCCGTAATAGTTTCGAAGCACTGTCTCAGAGAGATTCTTTAACTCTTTGTTAACATCCTCCCCGTCCCAGATATTAGAAAAACACATTTCCGCTAGAATGTAATAATTTGCCGTTTCCACCATTTTCGGCAGCGAAACCGTCTTTTCATAGCAGTTTTCAATGCTTTCCATCTGCGGGTACGGGTACTCTTCCAAATGGGATGCTGTCATTTTTTCGCATCTTGCATAAAGATTGGATGCATATTCCGTTGTGACATATGCCGCAAAATCCTCCGCTACACTCTGGTTTTCGGAAAAACCGTTTGTACATACCATGGTCGTAACGCTCAAGCCCTTGCAGTTTAGCGAAGCATTCAGCATTCCAAGCGGCAGAATATCATATTCGTCCTGAAATTCATCGTTTGCCTTTGCATGCTCCAGTTTGGCAATGATATCCGTTCCCGCCACGGTAAACAGGCTTTTTCGGTTGATAAATCCGTCAATGGTATCGCTGTAGGAACTGCTGTCTTCCATGGAGAAAAAGTTCTTAAAGTCCTGATAGACCTGCAGTGAATACAACGCCTGCTCATTGTAAATACTGATCTCTTCCGATTTGTCACTGTTCTCCCCACCGACATTTAAATAAGCACCGGCAAACCAGTAATTATATAAAACATCCTCCGTATCCCAGTTAAAATAGGTTTCCATATCCCCGGGAAGTGAGTACTTATTGGCAAAATCCAAAATACCGACAACGGTCGTGGGGAGAATTTCCTTTGCTCTTGCTTCAAGCTTTAACTTTTCCTCATAAGACAATTCCTCTTTTGCCTGCTCTTCTTCAATCTCAGCAAGCACATCCTCCGCGAGCGTAAATCCGTCCGTAGTTTCCCCCGATTCTTCTGCGGCATCAGCCATTTTAACGATTTCTTCCAGCGCACTTTCATTGTATACAACGAAAGCCGTCTCATAGCTTAACGGATATCCGTAATAGGAATCCCGGTATGTCACGGCCCGAAGCGCTGCATTGGCATAATAAGCGGAATTCAATACATGATTCGGGTCCTTACACTCCCCGGCAAGTCCCGACAATACCGCTTTTTCAAGAGAATCATTGGAAAGCACAAATAAATCCGGCGCTTTAATCCCGTCCAAAGTGCTTCTCTGAATACCCTCAAGATATTCCACATCCGAAACCTCCGTCGGAATCACCTTAATTCCGGTTTTATTCTCATAAGACACCGCTGCATCCCGCAGATATTCTCCGTAATTCGGATCGGAATACCACAGCACCAGCGCATTTTTATAGAACTGTTCTTCTTCGGACAATCCCTTTTTCAATACCCCGTAGGAATCACCGAAAAGAAGCGCTGCCGTCATCAGAAGCAACAGCGCAATCGATAGTATTTTCTTACGCATTTATATTATTCCTTTATAAACTCTTTAATGCTTCTTTCAAAATTTCAATCATGAAATCCACATCGTTTTGTGTAATGACAAGCGGCGGAAGGAAACGGATAATCTTCGTTCCGGCGTTAATCAATACGAGGCCCTTGTCCAGTGCCGCATTAATAACGGGTGCCACCTCGGTATCGAATTCCAGGCCCTGCATCAGGCCCATTCCTCTGTGGTCAATAATATGTCCGTTTTCCTGCTTAATCTCTTCGAGTTTTTCGAAAAGATATGCTCCAACCTGCTGTACATGTTCCGTAATATTTTGTTCCTCATACTGACGAAATACCTCGCAGATAGCAGCTCCCGCCAGCGGATTTCCACCATAAGTGGTGCCGTGATCTCCGGCTTTTAAGGAATTCGCTCCGACCTCTTCCGTCATCAGAAAAGCGCCTACCGGAACACCGCATCCAAGCGCCTTGGCAGTCGTCATAATATCCGGTTTCACCCCGTATCCCTGCCATGCATACATATAACCGCTTCTTCCCATTCCGCACTGAATCTCGTCCAGAATTAAAAGCAGATCATGTTCATCGCAAAGGTCACGAACGCCCTTTAAAAAATCTTTGTCTGCAGGATGAATTCCGCCTTCTCCCTGAATGGTCTCCATGATAATCGCGATTGTTTTACCGGTAATCTGATTTTTCACGCTGTCCAAATCATTATAATCGGCAAACCGGATATTTCCAATCATCGGCTCAAATGCCTCACGATACTTCGGTGTTCCGGTTACGGACAATGCACCGAATGTTCTTCCATGGAAGGAATGATTCATCGCAATAATTTCATGGTCCGTGGACCCGTCTTTTAAATATGCATATTTTCTTGCGGTTTTAATTGCACCTTCCACTGCTTCCGCACCGGAATTGGTAAAGAAAACACGGTCCATTCCGGATGCTTTCTTTATTGCTTTCGCTGCTTCGATTGCAGGCACGTTATAGTAATAATTTGAGGTATGCAGAATTTTGTCCACCTGGGATTTTACCGCATCATTATACGCTTTATTTCCGTATCCGAGTGCAAAAACCCCGATTCCGGAAACAAAATCCAGATACTCTTTTCCTTCAATATCATAAAGGTGCACCCCGTCCCCGTGGTCAAAAACAACCTGATACCGGTTATAGGTATGTAAAAGCACTTCTTCCGCTTCATTGATAATTTGCTGCATCATAATTCTTATCTCCCGTCAAGCTTTTATAAAAGCTTTAATATTCTTCCTGTCCGATCGGATCGTTATCGGAAATGATTACGGTTCCGATACCTTTCTGGGTAAAAATCTCAAGCAGTAAGCTGTGAGGAATTCTTCCGTCGAGAATATGGACTCTGCGAACCCCGTCTTCCACCGCCTGAATGCAGTTTCCGAGTTTCGGAAGCATTCCCCCGCCGATAAATCCGCCGTCAATTAATCCCTTTGCCTGTGTCGTAGTAATTCTTGAAATCAATGTGGTCGGATCCTTTAAGTCGCGGTATAATCCCTCAATATCCGTAAGAAAAGCAAGCTTCTCA
The DNA here is from genome assembly GCA_902783455.1 of uncultured Lachnospiraceae bacterium. GTDB lineage: Bacteria > Bacillota > Clostridia > Lachnospirales > Lachnospiraceae > UBA3766. The sequence continues at coordinate 9,849 of CACZRH010000096.1, forward strand.
GCGCCAACCGCCTTTGCGATTTCACATGCCGCATCGTCCGCATTGATATTATAGGTATTGTATTCGTCATCCAGTCCGATGGGTGCAACAATCGGTAGAAAATCCTTCTCCAAAAGGTCAAACAAAATCTTCGTATCGACCTTTTTGATATCCCCGACAAATCCGATATCCTTTCCATCCACGAAACGTTTATCCACGGTTAAGAGTCTTCCGTCCTTACCGGAAATACCGATGGCGCGAACCCCTAACTGTTCCGCTAATGCAACCAGACTTTTATTCACGCGGTTTAATACCATTTCCGCAATTTCCATCGTTTCGGAATCGGTGATTCGAAGCCCCTTATAAAATTCAGCTTCCTTGCCGCTTCTTTCCACCCATTTGCTGATGGCCTTACCGCCACCGTGTACAATAATCGGCTTGAATCCTACGAGTTTTAATAATACAACATCCTCGATTACCTTACGCTGCATCTCCTCGTTACTCATAGCGCTTCCGCCGTACTTTACTACGATGATTTTACGATTGAATTTCTGAATGTAAGGGAGTGCCTCCACTAAAACGCTGGCTTTCTCCAATACTTTTTCCATATCTTTTTCCATATTTCCTCCACATCCGATCTTCCGGATTAATATTTTCTATGATCTGTAATCCGCATTTATTTTAACATAATCATATGTCAAATCACATCCCCATGCAGTCGCTTCCTCTTCTCCCTCATGCATGTCGATTCGAATAATCACTTCTTCCTCAGACATAATCTTTGTCGCAAGTTCCTCGTCAAATACAAGAGGAACACCATATTCAAACACCTTGCACTCTCCGGCCGCGCTTTCAAAATACAGCTCCACATCCGCCTGGTCAAAGGAAACTCCCGAATATCCCATCGCGCATAAAAATCTTCCGAAGTTTGCATCGCATCCGTAAATAGCCGCCTTGGAAAGAGATGAACTGATGACCGATCTTGCCAAAATTCTTGCATCCTCTTTGGATTTCGCGTGAAGAACATGTGCCGTAAATAATTTGGTTGCGCCCTCTCCGTCGGAAGCCATTTTTCTTGCCAGAAATCTGCAGACCTCAAAAAGTGCTTCCTTAAATGTTTCGAAATCTTCGTTTTTCTCTTTGATTGTTTCATTTCCCGCCAAACCGTTCGCGAGAATTAAAAGCGTATCATTTGTTGATGTATCGCCGTCCACGGAAATCATGTTAAAGGTATCGACAACCACTTCCGACAAAGCCTCCTGAAGAAGCTTTTTTTCGATGGAAAGGTCCGTGGTAAGAAATCCCAGCATAGTACACATATTCGGATGAATCATTCCGGAACCCTTGCTCATACCGCCAAGAGTAACGGTTTTTCCGCCGATTTCAAAATTTACCGCAATTTCCTTATTCACCGTATCGGTAGTCATGATTGCTTTGCTCGCTGCCGTTCCGGCTTCCATGGAAGCATCCAGGCTTTTGCTCATTTTTTCCACTCCGGCAGTCAGTTTTTCTACCGGAAGCTGCATTCCGATTACACCGGTTGATGCAACCGCCACACTGTTAAACGGAACATTCAGCATTTTTTCCGCTGCTTTTGCAGTCGCCTCACAGGCATCGTAGCCTTCCTTTCCGGTGCAGGCATTTGCGATTCCGGAATTAATTACTACGCCGTGCATGGCACGTCCGGATTCCACGATTTCCTTATCCCACATAACGCATGCTGCTTTTACCACATTGCTTGTAAACGTTCCGGCACAGACACAGGGCTCCTTGCAAAAAACCATCGCCATGTCGGTCCTGTCCTTATATTTTATATTCGCTTCACATGAGGAAGCTTCAAATCCTTTTGCAGCGGTAACTCCGCCTTCTATTTTTTTCATATCTTCAATCCTTTCATTATAAGTGCCAATTCAGAAAACCGGTTTCCGAAACGAACCATGCCGTCTTAATTCGTTACAAATGAGAAAATATTATTCTCATTTAATACGAAATCATAGTAATTCAAATCTTCTCTCTTCGTCCATCCGATTTCATGCCAGAATGCATTTCCGACGTCATTGGTGGAGAATGCAATCAGGGATACTTTATTAATCCCTTCCTCTTTTAACGCTTTCATGCAAAACCCAACCATCGCTTTTCCGATTCCGTGCATTCTGTATTCACTTCGGACGCATACATGATACAGACAGCCGCGTCGCCCGTCGTTTCCGCAAAGAATCGCGCCGACGATTTGTCCGTCAATTTCGCATACGCAGGAAAGCCCGGGATTTCGTCGAAGGAATTTTTCCACTCCTTCTTTCGAATCATCGATGCTTCGAATGGCGAATCCCTTAATGGAAAGCCAGAGTTTTTTCACCTGTTCATAATCAGAAAGCTCCATGGAGCGTATTTCAAATTGTATTTCTTCCATAAAAATTAATTTCCTTTTTTGACACATGGTGACGGGGACAGTGTGTCATTTTTGCCCCCTCCGTTACAGATAAGTCGCATACTACTATAACACATTCTTCATAAAAGTCCACCCGTTTTTTATCATTTTATTCATAATTTTTGGATATTTATGCAAATTTATGCAAATATTCATCAAATTATGCATTTTTATGCATTTTTTATGCTTGCACTACCATACAATTTGTAGTATATTGAATTTGCTGCCGGCAAAAAGCCGATAAAATCGCCTACGTCCGACAGTTCAATATAACCAATATTTCGTTAAATCTGCGCAAAATGCGCACAGTTTCAGGAGGCTATCACAATGAAAGAAAAAGTAGTTCTGGCATATTCCGGCGGTCTTGATACCACCGCGATTATTCCCTGGTTAAAGGAAAATTTCGATTACGAAGTAATCTGTGTCTGCGTGGACTGCGGGCAGGGAAATGAACTGGATGGGTTAAACGAGCGTGCAAAACTCTCCGGTGCAACCAAGCTTTATATCGAAGATATCGTTGATGATTTCTGCGATAATTACATCGTTCCCTGTGTACAGGCACATGCCGTATACGAAAACAAATATCTTCTGGGTACTTCCATGGCAAGACCCGCCATCGTAAAAAGACTGGTTGAAATTGCAAGAAAAGAAGGCGCTGCTGCCATCTGCCACGGTGCAACCGGAAAAGGAAACGACCAGATTCGTTTCGAACTCGGCATCAAAGCACTTGCTCCTGATTTAAAAATCATCGCTCCCTGGAGAAGCTCCTTATGGAAGCTTGATTCCCGCGAATCTGAAATCGAGTACTGCCATCAGCACGGCATTGACCTTCCTTTCGCAGCGGATTCTTCCTACAGCCGCGATCGCAACATCTGGCATATTTCCCACGAAGGCCTGGAGCTCGAAGATCCTTCCAACGAACCGAATTACGAACATCTCCTGGTTCTCGGCGTAACTCCCGAGAAAGCACCGGATGAAGGCGAATACGTAACCCTCTCCTTCGAAAAGGGTGTTCCGGTTGCCTTAAACGGCGAATCCATGAAGGTTTCCGATATATTAAGAAAATTAAATCAAATCGGCGGAAAGCACGGCATCGGCATCATCGACATCGTGGAAAACCGTGTAGTCGGCATGAAATCCCGTGGCGTTTATGAAACACCTGGCGGAACCATTCTTTACGAAGCACATCAGCAGCTTGAAGAGCTCATTTTGGACCGTGAGACATTTCGTGAAAAAGAAGAAATGGGTAACAAATTCGCTCAGATCGTATACGAAGGAAAATGGTTCTCACCTCTTCGCGAGGCAGCTCAGGCATTCATCGAGAGCACGCAACAGTATGTGACCGGCGAAGTTAAGTTCAAGCTTTACAAAGGCAACATCATCAAAGCAGGTACCACTTCACCTTACTCTCTCTACAACGAGAGCATAGCATCGTTCACCACCGGCGACCTTTACGATCACCACGATGC
>CACZRH010000097.1 GCA_902783455.1 uncultured Lachnospiraceae bacterium
AAAGCCTACCCAATCCGGGTAGGCTTTATCTATGCCACAAACGGCAACAATGATTTCTAGTCTGCGTAAAAGTAGAATTCTTAAAAAGCGAACGACTATTTCATCAAATCCAGATATTTTCTCGGCTTCGTGTTGCCGGCGGCGGGATCGATGGTCGGGGAAGTGTTGGTCATGGCGATGTTCAGCCAGTTCTTGGCATTGATGTAATCACCGATTTCATAATAGCCGATGCCGACCTCTAAGCAAACCTCGGAGCAGGGACCTGCAACCATCGAGAACATGGCGATTTCATAGAGATTTTTCATGTTGCCCTCGACTCTGGCGATTTTTGCCAGGACGCAGAGCGATTCGCGGTACATGTTCCAGTCGGTATTGGAAGGCTCTTCCGTGATTTCTTCGTTGTCGGGATTGCCGACTTCTGCCTCCCAGAGAGTTCCTCTGGTTTTCTTTTTCTTAACGCTTAAATCCTCATCAGGCTTTAAATTCAGGGTGGTTGCTTCCACACAGCTCGTGAAATAATCTTTTGCGCGGACCAGGTCTGCCTTGGTGCCGGTCATGTAAAGATCTCTTGCGTACAGTCCGTGAAGCTTCGGGGAAAGTCGTCCGCCACGCTCGATGACTTTTTCGTAAATCGCGCAGTCACGGCCGACATGTGAAGTGACGGGCAAATGCTTGATGGAAATATCGCTGTTGAAAACCGTGGGCTCCAAGCGCATACTCTCATGAACCGGGTCAATCCAGGTCCAGCTGCGAAGACGCTTGAAAAGCTTCGGGCGATATTCTTTTTCGAAGCCGTTCGCTTCGTTGAAATCAAGCGGTGTTAAGTACCACATTTTGACGATTTCATATTTTGGATCCAGATAACCTTTCAGCACCCGGAATTTTTCCATGTTTTCCATGTCCAGGATTTCATCGGCGTCCACCGTATAAATATAGTCCTTGGAACATTTTGAGAATGCAAAGTTTCTTGCCGCGGCGAAGTCGTTCACCCACTCGAAATCATATACTTCATTTGTATATTCCCAGGCGATTTCCTTGGTTTTATCCGTGGACCCGGTGTCCACGATCACAAGTTCGTCGTAAAGACCGGTTAGAGAATCTAAGCAGCGACGAAGCAGCTTCTCTTCATTTTTTACAATCATACATACGGAAATTTCCATACGGCACCCCCTTCTCTATTTTTTGAAATGACACAACATCCCCGTCCCCATGTGTCATAAAAATTTTACCATTTTTCCAAGAAAAAAGAAAGTCAAGCCTATTTTTTCACTTTTTTATTTACTATAATTATAGTCAATAGGAACAAAAGTTTGGGTTTTAAGATCAACAGGCAGGAACCATCATGGCATTCACACATTTACACGTCCACACGGAGTACAGCCTCCTGGACGGCTCCAATAAAATCAAGGAATACGTCAAGCGCTTAAAGGAGCTCGGCATGACGCAGGGCGCCATCACGGACCACGGCGTTATGTTCGGCTGCATCGATTTCTACAAAGAGGCGATTGCACAGGACATCAAGCCGATTCTCGGCTGCGAAGTCTACGTGGCGCCGAACTCCCGCTTCGACAAGGAAGTGACCGGCGGCGAGGACCGCTACAACCACTTAATTCTTCTCGCGGAGAACAATCAGGGCTACCAAAACCTGATGAAAATCGTCTCCCGCGGCTTCACCGAAGGCTTTTATTATAAGCCCCGCGTGGACGTTGAGGTGCTGCGCGAATTTCATGAAGGTCTGATCTGCTTATCCGCCTGCCTTGCCGGGGAAGTGCAAAAATATCTGGCGCGCGGCTTCTACGATGAGGCAAAGAAATCCGCTCTGAAGCACTATGACATTTTCGGCGAAGGCAATTATTTCTTGGAACTCCAGGATCACGGCATCGCCGAGCAGCAGACCGTGAATGCGGGACTGGTGCGCCTGTCCGAAGAACTCGGCATCCCGCTTGTCTGTACGAATGACGTGCATTACACCTACGCGGACGATGCGGAAAGCCACGACATTCTGCTTTGCATCCAGACCGGCAAGAAGGTCTCGGACACGGACCGCATGCGCTATGAGGGCGGGCAGTTTTATTTAAAATCGGAAGAGGAAATGCGCGAACTTTTCTCCTTCGCACCGGAAGCCATCGAGAACACCAATGCAATCGCGGATCGCTGCCATGTGGAGATTAAATTCCATGAGACAAAAATCCCTCATTTCGACGTCCCGGAAGGCTATACCGCCAAAACTTACTTGGAAGAACTCTGCGACGAGGGCTTTAATGAGCATTATCCGAATGACGACGGAAGCATCTATGAGCAGATGAAATATGAAATATCCGTCATTGAAAAAATGGGATACCTCGACTATTTTTTAATTGTCTGGGATTTTATCAACTATGCGAAGGAACACGGCATCGCCGTCGGCCCGGGGCGTGGAAGCGCGGCCGGCAGCCTGGTTTCCTACTGTCTCCATATAACGGACATCGACCCGATCCGCTATAACCTGCTCTTTGAGCGGTTTTTGAATCCCGAGCGTGTGTCCATGCCCGATATTGACGTGGATTTCTGCGTACTGCGTCGTCAGGAAGTCATCGACTACGTGCATCGCAAATACGGCGAGAAAAATGTCGCCCAGATTGTTACCTTCGGAACACTTCAGGCGCGCGGCGTCATCCGCGACGTGGCAAGGGTTCTCGATATGCCCTATAACGTGGCGGACCAGATTGCCAAGCAGATTCCGATGGAGTTAAATATGACACTTGATAAGGCGCTTTCCGTCAATCCCGCGCTTCGGGAAATCTACGAAAGCGACCCCGAAATCCGCTATTTAATCAATATGGCGAAACGCTTGGAAGGTCTGCCGAGACATACCGGCATGCACGCAGCGGGTGTGCTGATCTCTCCGAAGCCGGTTGAGGAATACGTGCCGTTAAACTTAGGCGGCGACGGTGCGGTCACAACGCAGTATACGATGACAACGCTCGAGGAATTAGGCCTTTTAAAAATGGACTTCCTGGGGCTTCGAAATTTAACCGTTATTCAGAATGCGGAGAGAAGTATCTCGAAGAAGCTCGGCAGGGATTTTTCCGTAAAAGAAATCGATTATAATGACCCGAAGGTCTTTGCCTATATCGGCACCGGCGCAACGGACGGCGTCTTCCAATTAGAAAGTGCCGGAATGAAGAGCTTCATGAAGGAACTTCGCCCCTCGAGCTTAGAGGAAGTCACCGCGGGAATTTCGCTGTACCGACCGGGGCCCATGGATTTTATCCCCCAGTACATCGCCGGAAAGAGCGCACCGGATCAGGTAAAATACCTCTGCCCGCAGTTAGAGCCGATCCTTTCAACGACCTACGGCTGCATCGTTTACCAGGAGCAGGTTATGCAGATTGTGCGTGACCTTGCGGGCTACACGCTCGGTCGCTCCGATGAGGTACGGCGCGCGATGTCCAAGAAAAAGAAGCACGTCATGGAAGAGGAACGCAAGAATTTTGTCTACGGTAATCCGGAACTCGGCATCCCGGGCTGCGTCGGCAACGGAATCGACGCGTCCATCGGCAACATGATTTACGACCAGATGATTACCTTCGCGGAGTATGCGTTCAACAAATCGCACGCGGCCGCGTATGCAAACGTGTCCTACCAGACCGCGTATTTAAAATATTACTACCCCGTGGAATACATGGCGGCGCTGATTTCCTCGGTCATCAACAACTCCGGCAAGGTTTCGGAGTATATCATGGTCTGCCGCAACATGAATATAAAGTTACTGTCGCCCGACATCAACGAAGGGGACGTGGATTTTACCGTGCACGGCGATTCCATCCGCTATTCGCTTACGGCAATCAAAAATGTCGGCCAGCCGATTATCGAAGCCATCGTTTCGGAGCGCGAGGCGAACGGAAAATATACGTCCATCCAGGATTTTGTCGAGCGAATGGCGGCAAGGGATGACAACCCCGTCAACAAGCGCGCGATGGAAAATTTCATCAAGGCGGGCTGTTTTGATTCCCTCGGCGGAAACCGCCGGCAGTACATGCAGATTTACCAGATTCTGATGGATCGCGCGGCGAAGGATAAAAAGGGCAACATCGCCGGGCAGATGTCAATTTTTGACATGGGCGGCGAGGAAGCGAAGAAGAACAGCGAAATCCCGCTTCCGAATGTGGAAGAGTTCGAAAAAAGCGAGCTTTTGGCATTCGAAAAAGAGGTGCTCGGCATCTATATCAGCGGCCATCCGCTTGAAACCCACATGGAGCTTTGGCGCAAAAAAATCAACAACGTCGCGTCTGACTTTTACTTAGACGAGGAAACCGGCCAGACGATTGTTGAGGATGATGCGAAGGTTACCGTGGGCGGCATCATCGTCGATAAGAGTGTCAAATATACCAAAAATGATAAAGCGATGGCATTCATAACCCTCGAAGATTTGTCGGGCAGCATGGAGATTATCGTCTTCTCCCGCGAGTTTGAGCGATATAATTCACTGCTTCAGCCGGATGCAAAAATTTTCGTAACCGGGCGCGTCTCCTGCGAGGAAAATAAACCGGCGAAGTTAATTGCGCAGGAGATTCGTAATTTCGAGGACTCTGCGAAGACACTCTGGATTAAGTTTACAAACCGCGAGGAATATGACCGCATGAATCCGGAAGTGACGAAGATTTTAGATATTTCGGACGGACGCGATATCGTCAAGCTCTACTTAGAGGAAGAGAAGCAGCTAAAGACACTGCCGCCTTCGAGAAACGTCAAGGCGGATGAAGAGCTGCAGGCGCAGCTTGAGAAGCTGCTTGGCGAGGGAAGAGCGAAGATAACCTGGTGAAGCAGTAGCAAAGCAGAACGAATGGGTCGGACCCGGTTTCGGGGGCCGGCCTTTTTATATGTGCGGGTAGAATAATTAAATTTGCAAAAAAATTGCAAGTTACCAATAAAAATTCGTGGCAGCAGGGTGTCAAAACCGCAAATATGTGGTAATATTAAAGGTACTTTAACATATTAAAGGAGCAAATTTATGTCTGAGCAGATTAAAACAATCGGAGTTCTTACAAGCGGTGGCGATGCGCCCGGAATGAATGCGGCAATCCGTGCGGTAGTAAGAAAGGCACTGAGCAACGGCGTAACCGTAAAGGGAATCAAGCGTGGCTATGCGGGACTGCTTGCGGAGGAGATTATTGAAATGGGACGCAAGGATGTATCCGATACGATTCAGCGAGGCGGAACAATCCTCGGTACCGCAAGATGCCTGGAATTCAAGGAAGAAGAGGTGCAGGCCGAGGCAGCGGAAATCTGCAGAAAGCATGGAATTGACGGAATCGTGGTTATCGGTGGAGACGGCTCCTACCGCGGAGCACAGGCGTTGGCGCGCCACGGAATCAATACCATCGGCATTCCGGGAACGATTGATCTGGATATCGCATGCTCCGATTATACGATTGGCTTTGATACGGCAGTAAATACCGCAATGCAGGCAATCGACAAGGTTCGCGATACGTCCTCCTCCCATGAGAGATGCTCCATCATCGAGGTTATGGGACGCAATGCCGGCTATATCGCACTGTGGTGCGGCATCGCAAACGGCGCGGAGGATATTTTACTCCCCGAGACCTATGATTATAATGAGCAGAGAATTATCAATAACATCATTCAGAACCGTAAAAAAGGAAAGAAACATCATATTATTATAAATGCGGAAGGCATCGGTCATTCGACTTCGATGGCAAGAAGAATCGAGGCGGCGACCGGAATCGAGACCAGGGCGACGATTTTGGGATATATGCAGCGCGGCGGCTCACCGACCTGCAAGGACCGCTACTATGCTTCCATCATGGGTGCGTATGCGGCGGACATCCTCTGCGAGGGCAAGACAAACCGCGTGGTTGCGTACAGACATGGTGAGTTTACCGACTTCGATATCGAGGAAGCTCTGAACATGACGAAGCAGATTCCGGAGTATCAGTATCAGGTAAGCAAGACGATTTAATAAGTAATTGAAACAGATAATACTAAAATAGATAAGTAATATGCTGTCCGGACAGTCGAAAAGCAAAAACGCAAACGCAGGAATTGCCGGATATAGCAGGCAGAACCGGTAAATACACTTAAAGGTGCAATATGATTACATCTCCCTCAAACGGCAGAATTAAATTAATCCGGGAATTAATGGCGCACTCCAAGGCTCGCAAAAAGGAGGGCGTCTTTGTTGCGGAAGGCGTGAAGATGTTTTTGGAAGCGCCGGAAAACGAAATCAGGGAAGTGTATCTGACGGAGCGGCTTTATACAAGGCTGAAATTTGAAAAGGAGCTCCCGAAAAAATATGAGGACTGTCGGCTGAAACTAAAGGAAGTTTCCTATGAAGTCGTGGCGGATGATATTTTTGAGAGGATTTCCGATACCGTAACGCCGCAGGGAATTCTGGCAATCATTGACAGAAGAGAGTATCAGCTCGAGGATATTTTAGGCGGCCGGATGAATGCCATCTATATGGTTTTGGAGAATTTGCAGGATCCGGGAAATTTGGGCACAATCCTTCGAACCGCGGAAGCATCGGGCGTTGACGGCGTGATTCTCGGCGAAAACTGCGTGGATATGTATAATCCGAAGGTAATCCGGTCCACGATGGGGGCGATTTTCAGGGTGCCGTTTACGTATGTGGAGAATGTCCGCGAGGCAATCCGGATTATGTCGGAGCGCGGAATATCAACCTACGCGGCGATTCTCAGCGAGGATGCGAAGGAATATGATGCATTTGATTATACGACCGCGACTGCCTTTGTAATAGGAAATGAAGGAAACGGGCTGTCGGAGGAAGCCATCCGGCTTTCGACTTCGCAGGTATTCATTCCGATGCAGGGCGAAGCGGAGTCCTTAAATGCTTCGATGGCAGCAGGAATTCTGATGTACGAGGCCGCAAGGCAGAGAAGACATAAGGAAAAGCAGCAGAAGCGGATTTTCTCGACGCAGACAATGCCGGAAATTAAATAAGGAAAACAGAAGAATATAATATTTTGTATGTTTATAATTACAGAAGACGAGAAACATAAAGAGCCGGATTAAATAAAGGGTTACCGGAAAGGGAGAAACAGGATATGAAAATAGGATTTATCGGACTCGGAAATATGGCAAGAGCCATCATCGGCGGAATTATAGAAAAAGGAAATATCAAGCCGGACGAAATCATCGGTTCCGATATTTCGCTTGCCGCGGCAGAGAAGGCCAAGAAGGATTTTAAAATCAGCGTTTGCATGGAGAATGTCATGGTAGCGGAGCAGGCGGACGTACTGATTCTCGCCGTAAAACCGCAGTACTTAGAATACTCCTTAGAGGGCGTAAAGCCGGTTTTGAAAAAGAACGTCATCATCCTTTCCATCGTGGCGGGCAAGAATCTCGAATATCTCGAAGGCCAGCTTGGAAAAAATCACAGCATTGTACGCTGCATGCCGAATACACCTGCTTTGGTCGGCGAGGCATGTACCGCATTTACCCCGAATGATAAAACGAGCGAATCCCAGATTGACATCGCAGCTGAATTGATCCGTTGCTTCGGCAAGGCAATTCAGGTACCGGAATCCATGATGGATGCGGTAGTCGGCGTAAGCGGAAGCGCACCTGCCTATGTATTTATGTTTATAGAAGCAATGGCGGACGGTGCGGTTGCGCAGGGAATGCCCAGAAGCATGGCATATGAATTCGCGGCGCAGGCCGTATTCGGAAGCGCAAAGCTGATGATGGAAACCGGAAAGCATCCGGGTGAATTAAAGGATATGGTTTGTTCCCCGGGCGGCACCACAATTGAAGCCGTACGTGTTTTGGAGGAAGGAAACTTCCGGGCAACCGTTATGGATGCAGTGATTGAATGTGCGGAGAAATCGAAGATTTTGTAAAAGATATCGACGAATTATCGAGTATTTTGTAAAAGCATTCGGCTGAAATTATAGAAGAATTTTCGATGATCCTGTAAATATTTCACAACCGGACCGCTCGAATTAAAAGCTTCTCCGTCAAATTGACGAAAGACCACAAAATAATATTACAAAATATTGCAAAACCATGTAAATTTTAACTAATTTTTACATGGTTTTTTTGCGTTCAGAAGGTAAAAACACTGATTTTTAGCGGATTGTTTGACATTGTGGGTGGAGTTTGGTATTATACTTTTGTAACAAAAATGTAACAATTTACATAAATGTGTAATTATGTTAACACATTGAACCCGATTTAAGGAAATCGGAATTTCATACGGAGGAATCATGAAAGCTTTATTGCAAAAGCGGATTATAACAGGAACAATCGTTGCGGTACTTACTACCGTATCCGTATTTTCCTCGAATACCGTAAAAGCAAAGGGGGATGCGGCGTTTACTTTATCAGCCGGTTCCGCACTCGGAACAACATCCGTAGCCGACAGCATGGAGTTTGTGGAGATGAACTTATCCGCAGGTGCGTCGGGTGTTGTGGAAATGTCTTATCTTGACACCCCTGAAGAAATGGACGAATACAAAACAAAATATGAAGAGCAGGTTCAGGCGGAGAGAAACGAGCGCTACAAACTTGCGATGGCAAAGACTTCCGATTACGTGAATGTCAGAACCAACCCGGATACCGAATCCGGCCGCGTAGGTGTTATTTATAAGAACTGCGGCGGAACGGTTTTGGAGCGTGCAGACGGTTGGACAAAAATCGAATCCGGTGAAGTAGTCGGATGGGTTTCCAATGATTATCTTTATCTGGATGAATCCGCAGAAGAATATGCGGCACAGGTTTGCAAGACTTATGCAAATGTTGATACACAGGCTTTAAGAGTTCGTACCGCACCCGGTGAGGATACCGAAATCATCGGTCTTTTGGAAGTCGGAACCGATCTTGAAACCGTAAAAGACGATAACCCGACCGAAGGCTGGACCAAGGTTTTATATCAGGGAAAAGTCGGATATGTTTCTTCCGATTATGTATCCTTCAGCCTTGATATTCCGGAAGGCGAAACCTTAGAGGAAATCGAAGAGCGCGAAAGACTTGCGGCGCTTGAAAAAGCAAAGCTTGTTACGACCTATAATTCCGTTTCGGCAAACGTGGATGATACCACACTTCTTGCGGCAATCATTCAGTGCGAGGCCGGAAACCAGAGTTACGAAGGAAAACTTGCAGTCGGTGCGGTTGTATGTAACCGTGTCAGAAGCGGAAGCTATCCGAACAATATTCACGATGTGGTATATCAGCGCGGACAGTTCTCCCCTGCTTCAAACGGAATGCTGGCAAAGGCACTTGCAAGCAACATCAGCGATTCCTGCAGACAGGCAGC
>CACZRH010000098.1 GCA_902783455.1 uncultured Lachnospiraceae bacterium
CCTCCGGAGAGCGTTGAAATCTGTGCGAATACCTCGTCGCCGCGGAAGAGAAATCCGGCCATGGTATTTCGAATTTCGGTTTCCGTCATATTGGGATAGGTATCCGAGATTTCCTCAAAGACGGTTTTGGAGTCGGTTAAAACAGCGGACTGCTGGTCGAAATATCCGATTTCCACATTGCTTCCGAGCCGGACTTCACCGTGATCAGCCGGAATGACACCATTGATGATTTTTAAGATATTGGTTTTTCCGGTGCCGTTCATTCCGATTAAAGCGACATGTTCGCCTTTTTTGATTTCAAAGGAAACATCGGAAAACAAAGTCCGTTCCCCGTACCCTTTGGAAAGCCCGGTAACGGATAAGACATCGTTTCCGCTGTCTTTGTTTAAATGAAACGAAAGCCCCATATCGATTCGTTCCTCAACAGGCTTTTCAATCCGGTCCATTTTATCGAGCAGATGCTGTCTGGAATCCGCCCGTTTGACACTTTTTTCCCGGTTGAAGGAACGAAGCTTTTCAATGACTTCCTTTTGATGCTTTATTTCATTTTGCTGTTTTTCATAAGCAGAAAGCAGAGAGGCCTTCCGGACTTCCTTTTTTACGATAAAATCCTCGTAATTTCCGTCGAACATTAAGGTTTTTCCGTTTTCGATTTCCACGGTTTTGCTGACGATACGATTGATAAAATACCGGTCGTGGGAGACCAGTAAAACGGCACTTTTTATATTGATTAAGTAGTTTTCAAGCCAGGAAACCGAAGCAATATCCAGATAGTTGGTCGGCTCATCCAAAAGGATTAAATCGGGAGCGGTAAGAAGAATCCTTCCGAGTGAAAGCCTGGTTCGTTCGCCGCCGCTTAATTTCAAAACCGATTTTTCAAAGTCGGATTCCGGAAAATTCAAACCTCTTAAGATTCCGAGGATGTCGCTTTGATAGGTATATCCGCCGGCAAGATCGAAAAGATGAAGCGTTTCATGATAGCGCTCCATAAGAGTGTTCAGAGCATCGCCGGATAAGGATTTCATTTCTTCTTCCATGGAACGGATGCGATTTTCCATCTCGATTACGTCTTTTTTTGCATCCAGAAGTTCTTCCATAATCGTATGGTCATCGGAATAATCCTGAACCTGCGCAAGATAACCGACGGTAGCGTCCTTTTTTATGGAAATGACACCGTCATCCGGTGAAAGCTCTTTTTGGATAATATGAAATAATGTGGTTTTGCCGGCTCCGTTATTGCCGATCATGGCCACTTTTTCGTGTTCGTTTATATGAAATGTGACGTCTTTTAAGACTTCTTTGTCACCGAAGCTTTTTTTGATGTTATAACAGGACAGTATCATTTTTGCTCTTTCTTTGCTTATTTATTGAAGCGGTAGACGCAGACCTCTTCATCCGAATAGATCAGTTCGGATGATTTCTTACAGAGTGCATCTGTTTCGCTTTCTTTCGCAACTGCAATATATCTTGATTTCAGCTCATCGAAATGAGCAATGATATAATCTTTCTGACAGCAGCTGATTCCGAATCCGGACGGAACGGCATAAAGTGCCTGCCATCTCATGAAGGCCCCGTTTTGATCGGTATCGTCAAATACCCAAAGGATTACGTTTTCGTAATTCGGAGTAGCTTCTTTTTGTAACGGCATGGAGGATTGAAGGGCATTTTCCCACTCGGTGATCCATGCGTCCGTATTTTCATCTTTAAACGGTACCGCATAATCATAGGGATTGGTTGCTTTTATCGTATACAGGTAGACAAAGACCGCGCCGAGCAGGGCAACCGAGCGGAAATATTTCGTTTTACAAAGGGAAAGCAAAAACAGTGCGACAGCAATAAAGGTAAGAAAATGCTTGCTTCCTTCCGTCAGCTTATACATCAGAATTAATGCAAAGAACATTCCGAAAAATGCGATGGAAAGATGAATGCAACATGTCCCAAGGGAAAGGGATTTTGATGCATTTTCCGAATCCGGTTCTTTTTGGCCGGAAGAGAGTTCGCGGATTCCTTTTATAATCAGTAAAACAAAGCAGGTCAGGAATCCCCCGAAGAACGCACCTGCGGCAAGACCGCTTCGGAAGCCTTCCAGAGTATATGCAAAGAAATCCTTTCCTTTCCAGAAAAGTGTAGAAAACAGATTTTTTAGTCCGGCTCCAAAGCCCGAAGTGAAAAAGGTGGTAATAAAATCCGTAAAAAACAAAGGCATAAAATACTCGGCACCGAGATATTTATTAATTGCAAAATAGATTGCGGTAATTAATAAAAGATAAACAATTCCAACGATGATTCCGATGGCCGTCTTTCCTTTTTTCTTCATTGACCGGGTCAGAAAATATACCGGAAGGAGAGCGAAAAGGATCATATAGGGACGCATAATCGTTAACAGTCCGGCTAAAATGAATAAAAAGAACAGTTTGACAGGATGTTGTTTATTACCATAATTTATGGCAAGCGCATAGAAAATAATCAGATGGGAGATACAGATGATTTCCGGCATTCCGGAAAGAATGTATCTTGTAAATAAAGGAAACAGACAGTAAAAAAGGATCAGAATTCCGCTTTGTTTATAGTCCGGTTCGGTCAAAAATGCAAATAAAAACATGGCCGTCATCATTAAGAACAGGTTGCAAAGAATCGGGGAGAGATAAGTCCAGCCGAAGATTTTTCCGAAGATGACAAAGGGATAAACCAAAACCGGACTCCAGGCAGCAAAAGAAAGGAAAGCTGCATGACTTTCGTTAAAACCGAAATACCCCTGCGGAATTCCGTGATGAATAATGCTTTCCACCTGTTTGAAATAAAACAGCTCATCATTCCATTCCGAATTCAGAATGGAAACATCAAGGATTCCTTTCCCTTTCATCATACAGGAAATAAGGCAGCATACCAAAGGAAGCATTGTGAGTATTGCAATGCAAATCCACATGGAAGTTTTTATTCTTTTGTCGGATTTCGATTTTTCCATTTTTTTATCCGTATATCCTGTCGGTCTTTGAATAATACAACACTTTATGATATCATATCTTTATGCTTTTTACCACGAAAGGGAAGCGGGATGAAAGAAAAACGTTATATCGGGATTGTGGATGCAGTGGTTTTTGTTCTGCTGCTCGGCATTCTGGAATATTTTTTCTGGCGGCTGGTTTTCTGCCAGACCATATACGCCGGTAAGGACGGCGGCTATTTTTCCGATATTCTGGCCTATATGCAGGAAGTGCAGGGGATTGATTCGGGATATTCTTTTCCGTACCCGTTATTTTTCTCGTACACGAGATTTTTGACCCGGTTTCTTTCCATTGATTACGCAATTTCCTTTGCGGAAGTATCCTTAAATTCGCTGGCGATTATTCTGACAAAAATCTGCTTTGAGCAGTTCCTGCGTCGTTTTACAAAGCAGAAAGATACGCTGCTTCGGCATATTCTGATCACAATCGGTGTTTTCTCGACCTTTTTGATGTCGATGTGGTGGCTTCCGCGATTTGGGAAGTATCATCTGCCGTTTAAGGATCAGGTTTTCTACGGAACCTATTCCGGCAATCCATGGCATAATGCAACCTATATTGCTACAAGACCGTTTGCAATCGTGGCATTCTGCACATTTGTGATGCTTTTGGAAATTCTGAATAAAAAACCGGAAGAAACTCCGAAAAAAAAGAAAATTGCAGTCTTTGCCGTATTCGGTGTTTCGCTTTTGCTGACAACGCTTGCGAAACCTTCCTTTACGCTGGTTTTCGTATCTGTCGCCGGAGTGGTTTTGTTAATCCGGCTCTTTGTTCCGAAACTGGGCGGATGGAAAAGGGTTCTTCCAATCGGACTTTTGTTTCTTCCGACCTTTGCAGTTCTTTTATACCAGTTCGGAGGCGTGTTCGGACAGGGATCGCAGACAGAGGGAGAGCACGGAATCGGGTTCGGATTCTTTGAAGTTTGGAAAGCGGCGAATCCACACGTTCTTGCAGCAATCCTGTATGCAAATGTTTTTTCGCTCATTGCGCTTTGCTTTTTCATAAAGGAACTGAAGGAAGAGGAGTTATACCGCTTTACCGTATTATTCTTTGTGTTTGCGGTATTCGAAGCCGGACTGTTATATGAAAAGGGATTCCGCTATTCGCATTTTAATTTCAGCTGGGGCTATATGCACGGGATTTTCTTTTTCCAGATGGGCAGCATCATGATTCTTTTAAAAGAAGTATTCAGGGAGAAAAAACGCTGGCCGGCCATCATAATACCTTCCGTATTTCTGCTTAGTCAGGTAATCTTCGGAATTTTATATTTCAGGGGACTTTATTGCGGACTTGATTACAACACGCTTTTGCCGAGCCCCTGGCTGTAAAACGTTCATAAAACTTTGGAAACCTGTCGGTAATCCGACAGGTTTTTACTTTTATTTCCTTCATTCAATTATAATTGACAGTTGCGGGTCGGAATTTTATAATAGTATTCGGTGTATTGGCACACGATATGGTATTTGTTAAAAATTCTACATCTGTATTTTGCGATTGTTAAAAATCAGATTATTGCATTTGATTTGTATTATTTTTAAGGAGTAAAGTTATGTCGGACAGAAAAATATCACAGGCTGTAATCAGCCGCCTGCCCCGGTATTTAAGATATTTGGGCGATTTGAAGGACGAAGGCGTAGAGAGAATTTCTTCCCATGATTTAAGCGTCCGCATGCATGTGACGGCTTCACAGATCCGCCAGGATTTTAACCATTTCGGTGGGTTCGGACAGCAGGGATACGGATATAATGTCGGCTATCTTTATGATGAAATTGCAAAAATCATAGGCCTTGACCATAAAGATACATTAATCATTGTGGGCGCCGGAAATTTAGGCCAGGCGCTTGCAAACTATATGAATTTCGAAAGACGCGGTTTTATTATTCTCG
>CACZRH010000099.1 GCA_902783455.1 uncultured Lachnospiraceae bacterium
CAACGGCGAGAAAGTTACCGACGATATGATGGTTCGTGGCGGCACCGGCGCATGGTACGCATTGGTTGTAGACGAGCAGTAAATTTTCAGGGGGGATTACTATGGATCAGGAAATTGAATTACGTTTTGGCACACCGTCACCCGTTCCTTTTCAGGACGCGAGAACCGGCCGTAATGTATACGTAAAAGCAGCGGGAAACGCGATGGTGTTGATTGAAGACACCGAAAAATACCACGACCGTGGTGAAGTGCACCGCTTTGGCGGCCTGACTGCATCGCAGGCGATTATGGAAGCCATCTCCGAGCAGAGCGGCAAAGCAGATGCACTGAATCTGCAAGTATGCAGAAAAGATATCGCCAAATCCTTTACGGAAAAAATGAAAGGCTCCGGCCTTAAAATTCTTGCCGTAGACCTGCTCAGCATCGGACCGGATCAGGAGTCCGTGGAGATGCTGAAGAGAGCTGCATTGTCAGCACCGATGACGCAGGATGTATCCCTGACATCGGATCAGGTGGCGGCAGCAATGGCGCAGGCACAGGCATTAAAAGCGGCGGCACAGGCGCAGCCGGTAGCAGCGTCAGCGGCACAGGCGCAGCCGGTAGCAGCGTCAGCGGCAGCAGCCGGAGCGCAAGCGGCAGCACCCATGTACCCCAAGTTCTGCATGTACTGCGGCGCACCCGCAGGCACCAAGTTCTGCGCACGCTGCGGAGCAAAACTGGTTCAGTAGGCGCGATGCTTTTTCTTTGAAAAGAAAGCTTCCATTGCCAGGCATACAGCCTGATTTAAAGTAATTCCGTTTTCGGCGGCATAAATAGTTGCCTTTCTGTGAATTTCTGAAGTAGTACGGACATTAAAACAACCGGTAAACTCTTTCTGCGGTTCTTTGCCGATTTGAGCGCAAAGTTCGAGATAGTTCTCGATGCTGTCGCGGAAAGAGTTTTCCAGTTCATCAATTGAGCGTCCGTGAAAGTTTAAGGAATCATCAATTCCAATCACTTCCCCGACAAAAATTTTATCCTTCTCGTCATAAGCGATAGCAGCACGGTAACCTTTGTAGGTCATTAAGTCTGATTTCATATTTTCACCTCACCGATTTCCTGCAGAAATTTCCTGCATTTTTCAATTTGATACTTGTATAGTTCGTTGCCCGGATGCGGTCCGTCAAACTGAAGAATTCTTCCGCTTGACTGATGGACATATCGTATAGAAGATCCCCTTCCGCCCGGGTACTTGTTGCATCCGCATTTACTCATCAATAAATCCAATTCCCGGACAGTATAGTTCTTTGGATAAGGTTTTGCGAATAGTTTTTTTAGTAGTTCATCTCTCTTTGGCATTGCACTCCTTCTGTAACTACTATTTAGTTACATTATAATAGATTTTTTTAGATATTCAAGTGTTTTAAAGACAACTAAAATGGGTAAAATCGCTGAATCACGATAGAACGATTTTGAAATATGAGATTTCAAAATGTATCGTTATCATACAATCGAACAGAAAGAATGTCAATTTTGTAGTATAATATTGTGTATCAGTCGGAGGTGCCTATGAAGAAAAAATCCAATGCATCCATTATCATAGCAGCCTGTGTTCTTGCGGTCGTCTGTATTCCGGTTGCCTTTATCCTGATCAACCGCGCTGTGACGAATAAACAGCAGCAGCGCATCGCGCAGGAGGAGTCCATGCGCGCGGCGAGTGAAAAGGCGGAGGCAGATGCCGGGAAAGAGGAAGAAGCGAAGAAGGCGGCTGAAGAGCAGAAGAAGGAAGATACTTCTCAGGGACAGGATCCCGGAGAGGGTCCTTACGATGCGTCTGCAGAGCTGGATGAAGATCAAATCTGGATTGGCGAAATATGCAAAGAAGCATTTGATAAAATGATTGCGGAGGGCGAACTGGCCCCAAGCGCAATTGACGAGAAAGACTGGTTTTTGTTCGATACTTCGGACGGCGAACTCGATTTTTTAACCGAAGACGCAAAGAACAAATACTTAAAGGCTCCTTTCAGCATCAACGAAAAAGTGATTTGGAGCCTGTATAATCCGGGAACGGGATATGAAGCGTTTACGCGTGTGTATTTGGGTGACGAAAAGGACGGGCCGGTATATGCCACGAAGCAGGCCGAGGGCGTTCCGGAAGAAATATTTGCGGATTCGCTCGGGGAGTGCGGTACACTGTTTGTGGCTGCGGGATTGATTTCACGTGTGGACGAAAAATTTTATTATTCGAAAATAGACCGGAAAATGATGTCGACCGTGGTTTTTGTGATTGATGTCGAGACACGCACGGTGAGCCATATCGAGCAGATCGGCGCAGACTGCCCGGGTGCAAAAACGGAGTATACGACCGGCAAATTCCTCCACAGCGAGGCGGTGGAGTATATGAGCAAACTGTGTATGGAAGCCGCACAATAAAGCAAAGGCGAACTTTGATGAAGGGTAAAATCAGTTACCGGAACGCGAACATATTTACAGGCGGGCGCTTTGTTCCGGGGGGATTTACAATTGAAAACGGGCGCTTTGCGAGCGTAACGACGGGAGACGGTGGCGACGAGGAACTTCGGAGTAACCCGGGCACGGAGTCCGAGGTGGACCTGCGCGGAGCATATGTTATCCCCGGACTCGTGGATATACACATTCACGGTGCAGCCGGAGTAGACTTCTCGAGTCTGGATTCAGACGAAACCGACGGACTTCTTCGTATGGCCGGTTTTTTGGTTTCGCGCGGCGTTACCTCATTTGTGCCAACCACCATGACAATGGATGCGGACGGCTACAGAAAGGTGGCTGCAGTGATTAATTCGGCTATCGGAACCAATTTTGCTGGTTTACATAATATAGATGATTCGTATGTAGCAGCGGTGCTCGGAATGCGCATGGAAGG
>CACZRH010000100.1 GCA_902783455.1 uncultured Lachnospiraceae bacterium
ATTATAACACAGAATAGAAATCAAGGGGAAAAAGTTCAGGAAATAAACGGGAAAAAATCATTGTATTTCGAAATTGCGGATTGTGATATAATTTGTAAGATTGAATTTCAAGGTATTCATTTTAATTGAATAAAATTAAACAAACATGTCCTAAATTGAAGGAGAAGATATGTCCACTACAACCTTTGAAAAGAAAAAATCGGCGCCAAACGGTGTCATTCGTGTGATTATTACTGCAATTGCGGCTGTTTTGGAGGTTGCCGTAATTGTTCTTTTATTACTGATCGGCAATTATTATTTAAGATACCTGACGGTGGTTTTGACCATTCTGGCGGCATTTGTAACACTTGTAATTTTTTCAAGTCCCAAGCCTGCGACACTCAAAATGCCATGGCTGATTATTATTCTGGCGTTTCCGGTTTTCGGACTGATCGCATATTTATTCTTAGGGCTTTCCGGCAGCATTGTCGGGGCGACGAAACGATACCGGGCAGTAAATGAAAAAATCGGCAAGCTCTATGACAAAAACGAGGAAGCCTTTGCGAAATTAAAGGAGATGGATCCGGCAAATGCCGGGAATGCAAACTATCTGCAAAATCGCCTCGGCTACACGCTTTACGATAATTCCGACATTACCTATTTCGGCGAAACCACGGATGCACTTGATGACATGATTGCGCACCTTGAAAAAGCGGAAAAATTTATTTTTATGGAGTATTTTGCAATCGAGGATTCCGATGCATTTCACAGGGTATTGGATATCTTGGAACGCAAAGTGAAAGAGGGCGTTGAAGTCAGGGTATTCTATGATGATCTCGGTTCCATCGGCTTTATCGGCTTTTCGTTTGCAAAAAAATTACGGAATTTAGGAATTGACTGCCGGGTATTTAATCCGTTTTCGATTTTTGCAAACTTTTTCTTAAATAACCGTGATCACAGAAAAATCATGGTAATTGACGGAAAAGTCGGTTACACGGGCGGTTTTAACATGGCAGACGAGTATTTTCATCTGAAAGAACCTTACGGACACTGGTTTGACGCGGCCGTAAGAATCGAAGGGGAAGCGGTACGGAGTCTGACCTTGATTTTCCTGGAAAACTGGACTGCCCATGTTCAGGCAAAACGAGAGATGGAAGAAACGGATTATGAAAAATATCTCCCGAAGGTGGAATATACGGCGAAGGAAAAATGCTTTGTCCAGCCGTATGCCGATAATCCGACCGATAATGAACAGACCGGAGAGGATGTATACTTAAATGTAATCAATCAGGCGAAAAAATATGTGTATATTTCAACGCCGTATTTGATTATCACCGATGAAATGGTAAGTGCCCTGACGCTGGCGGCAAGAAGGGGCGTGGATGTTCGCGTAATTACCCCGGGAATTCCCGACAAGAAGATGGTTTATTCGATTACGCGTTCCTATTATCATTTGCTTGCGCGTGATGGTGTGAGAATTTATGAATATACACCCGGCTTCAATCACGGCAAACTCTGCGCGGCAGATGATATTGTTGCAACCTGCGGTACCTTTAATTTCGACTACCGGAGCCTCTATCATAATTTTGAGGACGGCTGTATATTCTATCATTGCGATGCGGTCATAAAAGAACGTGAGTGTCTGGAAGAAATGCTTGCGGTTTCGAATGAGGTAACGGATCAATATGCGGCGAAAAAAGCAGGCATTTTAAGAATCGGACAGCTGTTGCTTCGACTGATTGCACCATTGCTTTAAATTCAAAACTGCTCTGGAAAAGAAGCCTTCGTTTCCTGCAAATGAAGGCTTTTTTGTGTGATGTATCAAAAAAGAAAGGAAATGCTGAAAATGTTGGACAGCTGATGGACAAAATTTTCATATAAAACCGTGATTTAAACGAATTCCGGGACACAAGATACTGTATTTGTGAATTATTCTTCACAAAATGCAGAAAATAATGTAAAAACATTGTTGTTTTATAGAAAAAATGATAAAATAAATCGATTATGGGGTTCTATATCTTGTGGAAAACCGTAAATCAGAATCAGAGAACAGGTTTTTACTCGGAAAGATTTTGGGGGATCATGGGTAAAGTATCATTTGAAGAAGAAGAATTGATTCAGATTATGACGACTTCTTTGTGCGCGTCTTTTCCGGAAATTGATTCCAAAAAGATGAAAAGAGAAGTCACGAAGGCTGTCCGCAAAACAGAGAAGGAAGAGGCAAAGCACGGGAAACTTGCCGTTATAAAGACGTTCGGTAATTTTGACGTGTTTGTCGGTGACAAACCGGTTGTTTTCGGCAGAGCGAGAGCGAAGGAGCTTTTAGCATATCTGGTAGACCGCCAGGGGGCAAGCATTACGAGAGCGGAAGCGTTTGCCCTGCTTTGGGAAGACGGTTTTTATGACCGTCCGATGCAAAAGCAGCTGGACGTCATCATCCGAAACTTAAAGGATACCCTGACACAGAGCGGTATCGGAGACATTCTTGATATGGAGAAGGGCACCTTGAGGCTGGTTACGGATTTGGTGGACTGTGATCTCTATAAATTTCTGGCGGGAGATTTGAATGCAATCCGTTCCTTCCGTGGAGAGTATATGAGCGCCTATTCCTGGGCGAGCCTGACAGAGGCTTATGTAACCAGAAAACTGGAAGATTAAAAATCTTTTATTTTTGTTGGACATCCGTTGGACATTGAATGCTATGATGATACCATCAAAGTCCGGCGAAGTGAGAAAACAGTTGAAAAAACAGGAATTCAACATTCTCGAAATGCCTGTATTTACCGGGCTTTGGGAATTTGAAGATAAAAACGTCCCGAAGGGTCTGAAAGGACGAAAAAAGTATTTTTTAACAATTTGCAAAATGCAAAAAAGAAAAACGGAGGAAAGAAAATTATGAAAAGAGCTAAGAAAAGTATGATGCTTGCATTTGCGGTACTCAGCATGATGGTTATTCTGTTTCCCGCATTTAAGGTAGCTGCTGCAGGAACTTCCGATGCGACCGCAATTGTTGCATCCGGTCAGCAACAGTCCAGTGATTCGGGCAAGACTGCTGTGCCTAAGACCATGGCAGAAGTTATTAAGCCTGTTACCGACCTGATTCGTCAGCTTGCGGGACCTACCCTTGGTGTTGTTGGCGCACTCGGTACCGTATACTGCATCATTCTCGGTGTTAAATTTGCGAAAGCAGAAGAACCGCAGGATCGTGAGAAAGCAAAAGCTCATTTAAAGAATGCCATTATCGGATTTGTTTTGATTTTCATTTTAATCTTCTTAATGAACACATTATTACCTTACCTGGTAAACTGGGTAGTCACCAATCAGGTAAAACCGACGGAATACAACCTGTAAGAATCATTGATTTCATAATTTTGGCGGGCGGGGCTTTGGCTCCGCCCGGGACCCGCAAAATTTATGGATTCAGCTTTTGACCGAAAGAAAAGAGCCGTAGGATTTCAAAACTTATGAAGAAGAATATTTCTCTGATCGGAAAAATGAATAAGAAGAAAAAGCGCAGAATTGCAGGCCGATTCCTGAAGGGAACGGCTGCACTGATCGGAACTGCTTTGCTCTTTGGTATGACATTGATCTATACGCATGATACGGCGCTTGCGGATGGTGCGGATGATGAAGGCACTGCATACGGCATGAAAATTCAACTCCTTGAATGGAACCGGGTTTATGAGGTTTTCCGAAAGGATTCTTATGGATGCTTTGTGTGGCCAAACGGAAACACATATTATTTTTCCGGCGGAAGAGACCTCGGCGGTAAGAAGAATGCCGACGGGAGATGGGATTACTGGGTTGGTAAGCCGAGCACGATTGATCCTTATCTGGATTTCCCGAAAGACCGCTTTATTACGCGAAAAGACCATGATATTCCGTATTTCTATTATGCCGGCGACAATGGTTCGTATCTTGCAAACTCTGCCAAATTTCAAATCAATATTAAGCCGTATCTGGATTATGCGTCTACGACCAACTGGTTGCGAACACCTTCCAATAATCTGGTCGGATCGGATAAGGCTACGACCTTCAGTATATTGGATTATAAGCATGACAATAAAGGCTCCAGTACGAAGAACATGCATAAGGCTGCGACATTAACCGCCAAGGGATATGTCCGTGTTATGTCTTATTATGGCGAAGAAAAATGTACGGATATGTATTATTCCGGTGATTATCTGTCAGTTCATAAAAAAGACGACTGGCCTCACACGGACATTATGATGTATGAAGTTAAAAAAGTGAATTATGAAGCAATGTCCGATTATGTCATTACTTCAGGTCAGATTTTTAACAGCCGGGATGATTCCTTCCTGCTTGACAATAAAACGCTGACGATTCAGGAAGACGGAGTGCTTTCGGTAAAAGGAACGTTTTTCTATAACGGTACGATTGACTGCGCC
The DNA here is from genome assembly GCA_902783455.1 of uncultured Lachnospiraceae bacterium. Classification (GTDB taxonomy): domain Bacteria; phylum Bacillota; class Clostridia; order Lachnospirales; family Lachnospiraceae; genus UBA3766. The sequence continues at coordinate 4,389 of CACZRH010000100.1, forward strand.
GGAACAATTATCCTTCAGGAAGGCGCCATAATGATGCCGTATAATCCGAATAAGAAAGCCGGTGAAATTAAACTTCATGACGGCGGAACAATCATTATCATGCCGGGTGCGAGACTGCTTGCCGGAATTCCGAAGCCGATTATGAATACGACAGAAGACGGCTGGTTTGAATCGAAAAACGGAAACATCATTAATTACGGTTTGTTAGTAGCGTGCTGTGTAGAGTTCTATAAAGATACAACGATTGAAATGCATGACGGCTCGATGGCATTTTTGGGATATTATCCTAAAAATACTAATTTAAACGGCTGGCTTGGCAAGTATGCAGTACTTAATACGTCAGTAACGGATCTTGGACTTAGTGCGTACAATCATGCGATTGGCATTTATAATCCGAGCATTCATCTGATGGGTGATTCTGAAGTTATTATTAGTAATACCGTAGATTATGAGATGCAGAAATATTATGACGTAACAACAGCGAATGGTATTGAAACGAAACATCAGTCCGTAAAGTCTGAAAAACTTCTGAGGGATATTCTTTATAGGAATACAAAATCGCAGTTACAAGCGCAGTAATCACTTTCCGATACAGTATTGGTTCATTTCATTCATAAAACATAAAAGAAAACAAAAGGTGATGCAGATATGAAATCATTCTTTGAACGAATTAAAGAGATAAAACCCTATGTATGGGCCCTGATTATTTTCGGCACACTTCTGATTATCGCCATTCTCGGCGTCAGCTTTCGGTCGCTTGCCGAAAATATCGGAAATATTATAGGTGGCGGAAAATTTGTTTTTAACTGGCATATCCTTTTGGAACCGAAAACTTACCTGTTTGGTCTGGTAGCTGCGGTGATTGCAGGTCTGGTTTATTTTATCGGTGATTACAAACTCTTCTCTGCAGGCAGCATGAAAGAGAAGCAGGGGCTGGATGCGAGAACCGAAGGCGCTTTGGAAAACAGCCGTTTCTTAACGGATAAGGAAAGGGATAAATATTTCCCCTGCTATACTTATGATCAGCTTGCGGATGCAAAAAAGGACGGAATTCCGGTCCGTGCATATGAAGAAAAATCCGGTGTAATGAAGGTCAATTTCCTCTCCGGCGCACATTCCCTTATTATCGGTGCTACCGGTTCCGGTAAGACGACAACTTTCATCAATCCCATGATTCAGATTCTGGCTTCCACAAGTGCAGGAAGCAGTATGATTATGACGGACCCGAAGGGTGAGCTTTTCAGCCTTCATTCCAAATATTTAAAGGAACGCGGATACGATGTTCAGCTTCTTGATTTGCGTGATACCTATTCCTCCAGCCGATGGAATCCGCTTGGGGGAATTTATGATATGTATCAGGAATACTTAGATGCCGGAAAAGAGATTATGGCGCATCGGGATTCGATGTCGAAATATCCGGACTTGGAACAGGTGGACGGTCCCGCAAAAGACGGAGAAGTCTGGATTGAGTGGAGAGGAAAGGCATATGCCGACATTTCCCACTGCCAGGATGATATTTCGGTTTCCAAGCAGAAGGTTTTCGATGAAATGTACGAGGATTTAAACGATTTGATCTCCGTAATCTGCCCCATCGAAAACGAAAAGGATCCCGTATGGGAGAAGGGTGCCAGATCCATTATTCTTGCGACCTGTCTCGCAATGCTGGAAGACAGTGAGGATCCGGATTTAGGCATGACAAAGGATCGCTTTAATTTCTTTAATTTAAATAAAATACTTACCAATTCCGAAAATGAATTTGCTGCTTTAAAAGATTATTTCATGGGAAGAAGCCCTTTGTCTCAGGCAGTAACATTATCCAGACAGGTTTTATCCGCTGCCGATACGACACTTTCTTCCTATATGTCCATTACCTTTGACAAACTGAATATGTTTAATGACCGCGGTCTCTGCGGCCTGACCTCCGCAACGGATATCATTCCGGAAGTATTTGCGGACAGACCGACGGCGTTATTCTTAAAAATCCCGGATGAAAAAGATACCAGACACGGTCTGGCTGCCGTATTCATCCTTTGCATGTATAAAGCATTAATCAAGGTTGCGAGCTTCCGTGAAGATTTAAGTCTTCCGAGAAATGTTTATTTTATCCTCGATGAGTTCGGTAATATGCCGAAGATTGAGAAGTTTGACAAGATGATTACCGTAGGCCGTTCCCGTAAAATATGGTTTAACATGGTTGTTCAGAGTTATTCCCAGTTAAATAACGTATACGGCGAACAGGTTGCGGATATTATAAAGAGTAACTGCGGTATGAAGATGTTCATCGGTTCGAACGACATCGGTACCTGTAAGGAATTCTCCGAGCTTTGCGGTAATATGACGGTGCGTACGGCAAATACCTCCACCAATGTCAGTGCAAAGGAAGGCGATTTCTCAGTATCCGGACAGAATCAGGTTCGTCCGCTGATTTATCCATCCGAGTTGCAGAAGCTGAACAACAAGGAATCGACAGGAAATGCAATTATCGTAACATTTGGTAATTATCCGCTGAAGACCAAATATACACCGAGTTATCTTTGTAAATATTACAAAATGGGCACCATGGATATGGGATCGCTTCGAAATCATATGTTCCGTGCGGATGAGGTTTTCTATGATATCAACCGCAGAAATAATATGATTCTCGGAGACAAGAATCAGCAAGAAGGAGCTTAGTAAATTTATGAGGAGAAACACAGGGAAGGTTTTTCTGACAATCGGATATTCACTGCTTACCGGTTTGTTGTTTTTCAGTCCGGTTTTTGTTCTTACAGCCCGTGCGGATGCTGATCCTACCTATACCGGACAGCTGGATCCTTTTACCGGGGAAGCGGTATTGGAACAGATAGGAGAGAATGAGGTGACCACTCTTTCGGATCGGAGAATGATTACCGAAAATATGTATTATGATTATTCGACCGGATTGTTTGCATATCCGGTGGACAATGATTTATCCGATGTTCTTTCCAACGCGGCAGACGGGATGGTTTTAAACGAGCCGGTGGAAGTCAGAATCCCGGACGGAGTTTCGGTTTCGATTTTTCGTGACGGTAATCAGGTTGATTTTGCCAATGAATACCGTACAAGAGGAAGCTATTCCGTGATGATTCAAAAAAACGGTGTTTCTGATACCCTGTTTACTTTTACCATTATCGGCGCCAAAACCGGTAAAATAAGCAGTTATCAGCTGCCACAGTATTTCCGTTTTGATTCGATTACCCTTGACGGAGTTGAAATCGGACACACCAGAAATTTTGTGGAACTGATGGAGGAAGGATATTATGAAATATCCTACCGTTGTGAGAGAACGGATATTAAGTATAAGCTGAATGTTACAATCGATCATACTCCTCCGCAGGTTGTGTTTGAAGGAATCGGAGAGGATGGTAAAGCGAGAGGCCCGGTAACCTGGGGGCAGCTTAAAGATGATGAGTATATAAAAGTTTATAAAGAAGGTTCGGAGTATTTGTATACCAACAATCGTCTGACACAGAGCGGTACCTATGAAATCGTTGTTACGGATGATGCGGATAATGTCCTGGATGTTAATTTTGTAATCATGATTTATCTGGACAAAAACGGATTTATGTTTGTAGGAATTATAGTAGTGGTTGTAGGTGCTTTGGCAGGCTATTTGATTTACCAGAGAAAGCACATGAAGGTAAGATAGGAGACAGATGGCTTATGATGGATATATTGGAATCGGTTAGCGATAAGATATCCGGTGCGCTTGGAGATGCCATACAAAGTGCATTTGATTATATCCTGTATAACTTTGTATATGTTGTATTTTATTATATCGAAGTCGGTTTTTGTAAACTGATTTGGATTGCAGACAATATATACGAAGTATTTACGGGTTCGAGAAAAGTATATTATAACGGTGACTGGGCTTTCCTTACGAATGTCTTTTTCCAAAATACCACAATCAACAAGGTATATTGGGGAATGGCTCTTCTCGGTATCGCATTTGCATTTGGGTTTGCCATCATCGCCGTAATTCGTAAGATTTTTGATCTGCGGGATAAGGATCAGAGATCCGTCGGACAGGTAATGGGAAGCTTTTTCAGAACGGTGTTGTTAATTCTTTCCATGAACTTTATTATGATTGCCGTTTTGAATGCAACCAATATTTTAATGGAACAGATTGATTATGTTTTTACGAATGCAGGAACGTTCGGACAGGACAGCGAAAAAACATTTACCGAGGAAGAACTGGCCGCGATGGCCCGGTGCTTAAATACCATCGGTAATTATTCCACGAACGATACTTTTGACAGTAATTACAATGTCAATGCCTGTTACAATGCCATCCGGCCGGAACTGCAGTATCTGGTAAGCCGCGGAGTGTTTGATTTCTATTATCCAGAAACAAAAACGGTTACTACGGGTGGAATTAAATACGAAGTAGTTGACAGGTCCTGGCAGAGTGTATTGCAGAATATTGTCAATGCACACAGCGTTTCGGTTGATATGAAGCTGGATGTTTACAATGAAAGCGTATATTCCTCCGTGACGAACGCAATGAAGATTTTGAAGGAACAGCCGAATATCCGGCCTCTTAAGGACATCAAACGAAATTATACGGTAAAGAAAGACCATATTCCGCTTGACCGCTATGTATTCTTAATCGGAACTCTGGAAGCGGCCAAGAACCCGGCATACAATAATAATCCCGAGATGACGGATGCCATTCGCGGACCTTATTATTACGGAGATAAGGATATTTACACGCTTAGTCAGGTAAATAAAGACTTTGATATCAGTATCATGAAAACGAATTATCTGATTGTATATTTCATGGGCATTACGCTTTTCGGTGATATCGCGATGATTATTTTAACATGTGTGTCCCGTATCTTTAACATGCTGATGCTATATCTGATTTCTCCGCTGGTATTTGCGGCTGAGCCTTTGGATGACGGTGCAAAAAGAAAACAATGGACGACTGCTTTCCTGGTTCAGTGCTGTGCGGTATTCGGAACCGTTGTTGCGATGCGTACATTGATGGTATTTATTCCGATTATCATCAGTTCCGATTTAGTCTTTTTCAAACATGACGAACCGCTTTCAAGCTGGGGATCGTTCGGATATTCCCTTCTTGATCTGGTGGCAAAGATCATTATGATTTACGGCGGATTCGAAGTTGTGAAAAAAGCAAACGGTATTATCACCGGTATTCTGGCGGATTCCGCAGGATGGCAGTCCATATCCGCCGGCGATATGTCCGGATCGGCAATGAAGGCACAGGGTCAGTTTTCCACATTTGTCCGTTCTCCTTTTACAACGGCAGGTACCTGGATGAAAGGTTTTGGAAATTATGCTTCCGGTAAAGACGCAAAAGATGCCTATAAGGCCGCGAGCAGCGACAGTGGTAAGAGCAGCGGCGGCGGTGGAGGCGGCAGCGGAAACACCCCCCTTCCCGGTTCGAAGAGACAAAAATAAATGTAGGAGAATAATATGCGGCTGATACCAGGTAAAACAAAAGTGCAGATTGAACTGTTTCGAGGAGTGACTCTTTGGGATATTCTTGTAGGAGCGATAGCGTTGCTTCTTATAATTCTGGTCATTATTTCTTCCTTGCCACATAAGATTGTATTTTGTATTGCCATATTTTTTCTTACGGCATTGCTGGTTATCAGAATGGATGAAAAACCGAATTATGTAATGGTTTTGCATATGTTCCGCCATTTTTCATCTTCCAGAGGATATCGCAGGGTTTATGATGATGAGACTTTAAAAAAGAAGGGTCAGAACGAAATTATCGATGAGTATTTAGAGGAGTATAAAGAGGATATTAAGCGAAAGGAAGATGAGATTAAGGAAGATCCGGATGCGGAATATTATGACGGTATAGAGGAAGAATTTGATGAGGAATCGCTTTCCGGTATTTCCATTGAGGAAGAGGATGATTATGATTCGGATGATTCCGAATATGAAGAGTTCGAAGATTATGAAGATGAGGAATCGGATGAAGAATTTTTAAGTGATGATTTATTAAATAATGATCTTTTAAACGATGATGATCTGGATGAGATTAAATACATAGACGATCCGGATTACACGGATGATTTAGAAGGCAGCAAAAAAGGAAATTCGAAATCGAAAAAGAAGAAAGGTCTTTATACTATTTCTTTCGGAAAGAAAAAGGAAAACGATGGCGAATAAGAAAACTTCAAAAGAGAAAACTTCAAAAGAACAATCTTCCAAAGGCAAAACGAAACTTGCTCCTACTGTAACGATTGCACCGGATGAAAGTGTTAAAAACAATGAGCTTGTTATACCTTCAGGTGCTTCCGGTACGGAATCTTCCGAAGAGGGAGAAACACAGTTAAGCTACAAGGAACTTCTTCAAATTGACAAAGAGCTTCGTAAGGAAGAGGAAAAAACCTTAAAAAGCCGTAAGGCAACAGAAGAAGAAAAGGATGCCGTGTGGCTTGCAAGGGCAAACCGCAGCGCGGAATTAAAACGTGCGAAAGCCAGACAGAAGAATGAAGCCGGTCAGAATAAGCCGACGGAGTTCATGGATTCCATTATGGCTTTTACCGGTATTAAAGACGGTTATATTGAATATGCCGGTAAATACTTTGGTGCGGCAGTCGAGATTGAACCCATGGAATTCCGTTTCTTTTCCGAAAGCAGAAGAAAGAATTCCATTGAAGCAGGTCTTGGAAGAGTACTTCGAAGTGTGCATTCCGGATTCAGTGCTAATATTGTAAAGATTGAACGTCCCGTAATTTATGATAATTATCTTGCAAAAGAAAAAATAAAACTGGAAGAACTCCGCAAAGCTTTTGAAAGCGGTGTGATGTCCGAAGACGAATTCAAGGGCAGAGTACAAATCGTTCAGGACAGAATCGAAGAGCTTCATGATTATTGTTTTGATCATAAAATCATTACGCCGTATTATTACCTGGTATTATTCGAAAGTGATAAGAAGCAGCTGGATATACTGATGAAATCCGCAATGGATACCTTATCCGCCGGCGAGATGGACGTTCATCTTCTTGACACAAAGGAACTGGCTGTTTTCTTAAAGTATACGAATCAGATTGATTTTGACGAACGGGAGATTGATAAGATTGCACCGGAAGATTATGCACAGTGGGCAATGCCCCAGTCTTTAAGTTTTAAGTTCCGGACCATTGAAGTCAACAACATCGTAACGCATAATCTGCGTGTTGTGAATTATCCGACTATGGTTGGCGATGCGTGGCTGGCAGGCGTCATGTCCATGCCGGCGACTAAGGTGGTCATTAAATGTTCTCCGATGGAAAGAGGCGCATCCATCCGTTCCATCGACCGTGCTCTTCAGGAATTGCGCGGACAGCTGAATGCGACCGGTATTGATTCGAAAAGAATTGAGTTGGAAACGCATATTGACTCACTTAGTGAATTGCTTGGAACCCTTCAGGGGGAAGGCGAAGAGCTTCTTGCCTGCAATATCTTTGTTACGGCTTATGATATTCAGCAGACCAGAAATACGGCTTCCATCGTGAAACAGCCGGAATCAATCCTGCCTGTTATAAATCAGATGAAAAAGAATATAAGAAGATCCTGGCAGGAGCAGAACTTCCGTTTAAACAATATGGAATTCGAGCAGATTCAGGGATTTATCGGTCAGCAGGTTTCCGCATACGATCCGTTCATTAAAGAAGGACGCGGTATTCCGAGTAATTCCGTAGCAGCTTCGTTCCCTTGGATTTATGCTCATATTTCCGATGAAGGCGGTTTTAAGCTTGGTACTTCCGACGGCGTTCCGATTTTTGTTAACTTTTTCCGAAGAGATTCCGAACGTGTTAATTCCAACATGGTAATCATCGGAAAATCCGGTTCCGGTAAATCCTATGCGACCAAGAGCTTTCTTGCAAATCTGGCTGCAGAAGATGCCAAGATTTACATTCTCGACCCCGAGAACGAGTATTCCGAACTGGCGGGCAACTTAAACGGAAAAGTAATCAATGTTGCAAACGCACAGCACGGCAGATTAAATCCGTTCCAGATTATTACGGCACTTGATGATGACGATGCCGAAGCGGACGGAATGAATATGACCGGAAGCTTTTCCACACATCTTCAGTTCCTTGAGGAATTTTATCGTCAGATTCTTCCGGAAATCGATAAGGATGCACTGGAATACTTAAATACACTGACGGAACGTTTATATACGAATAAGGGTATTACGCAGGAGACAAATCTTTCGAGACTGACTCCAAAGGATTATCCGATTTTTGATGATTTATATGATGAGGTCTTATCCGAATTTGAAAGAACTGACAATGAATATATCCGTTCCCTGCTTCGATCACTTGTTAACTACGTTTCGAAATTCGCATCGGGCGGACGTAATGCAAATATCTGGAACGGACCGTCAACCGTAACTACGGATGAAAACTTTACGGTATTTAACTTCCAGTCGATGCTTTCAAATCGTAATACGACCATCGCGAATGCGCAGATGCTGCTTGTTCTGAAGTACATCGATAACGAAATTATCAAAAACCGTGATTATAACACCAAATATAAATTAAACCGTAAAATCGTTGTAGTAATCGACGAGGCCCATGTCTTTATCGATGAAAAATATCCGGTAGCGCTGGATTTCATGTTCCAGCTTGCAAAACGTATCCGTAAATATAACGGTATGCAGATTGTTATTACGCAGAATATTAAAGACTTTGTCGGATCCGAAGAAATTGCAAGAAAGTCAACTGCGATTATCAATGCCTGCCAGTACAGTTTTATCTTTGCACTTGCACCGAATGATATTACGGACCTTTGCAGGCTGTATGAAAAAGCCGGCGGAATCAATGAGCAGGAGCAGGAACAGATTACCCAGGCACCCCGTGGACAGGCGTTTACGGTACTTTCTCCGCAGAGCCGTTCGATTTTCAAAATCGAGGTTCCGAAGGAAATGGTCAATATGTTCCAGGAACAGAATTACGAATCGCCGATGTATGCAGGTGAGGAAGGAGTCGCCCGCTGGAATGAATTTGTAGGTGACAGCCGAATTGCCAATTTGGAGAATCAGAAGCTTAACAAACTCGATGTTGCCGTTTTGGACGATATGGATGAATCCTTTAAATCCGAACGCAGACGTGTTGTATTCGAGGAAATCGCAGAAGAGGAATCGCCTGAAATTCTCGACTTCTCCAAGAGAAAAGCCGGAAAGAACATTGTGTTTGAAGAAATCGATGATACACCTTCCGGAAAAGTTACCTTTGATGAAATTGATGATTTCGGAGAAATTCCAGAGCCTCCCGTTTCATTGGCGGCAAGTGCTGCAACAGTGGCAGCTGCAGCTCCGGCATTTGATTACAAGCAGTTTGCGCAGGATCTTCGTAAACAGATTCTTTCAGAGGTTCGTGAAGAAATGGCAGCCCAGAGAACTTCATCGATGCCTGTTTCAACAGCTGCTGTAACGCCTGCTGCAACATCTTCTCCGGCAGTGTCCGGTATTTCCGCTTCCGATACGGAAGAAGATTTCGATTATGATTTCGGAAATCTTTTTCATGATGAAGAAGATGAGGATATCGTTAAGTCATCGACAGATTTGGCAAGTTCTTCTTCCGGTGTATCTGCAGTAAGCAGTGTTTCCGTTCCGGATATCGAATCCGAAGAAGATGACGGACTGCCGGATGATTTCGATTTCGATCTGGACGATCTCTTTGCGGATGAAGATACGGATGCAGAAGTCGCTTCAGCGGAGTCGGCAGATTCCGAGGAGAATGATGATGACGGAGATTTTGATTTCTCATTACTCTTCAGTGGAGACGATGATGCGGGCGAGGATCTTTCTTCTTCCTCCGACGGCGGCGATTTGGATATTTTATCCCTCCTTATGGAAGAAGCGGAGAATTACAAGACCGAAACCAGAATTACCGATATTTCCGATATCGTAGCGGAAGGTGAAGTAACGGAGATTTCAATGGAAGAACTCGCGGCACTCGTGAAATTCCAAAGAGAAAAAAGGCTTCAGGAACAGGAATAAATAATAATTAATTCGGAGACTATAAACAATTGGCAGCAAATCTTGGAATAAAACTGATTAATCGTGGAGATGAGGGTGAGCTTCTGCTCATTGGCCGTCTTGACGCCAATACCGTGGAAGAAGCGCAGGAATATTTTAATGTTGCGGCGGACCGGTTTGACCATCTGATTCTGAATCTGGATCAGCTGCAGTATATTTCCAGTGCCGGACTTCGTGTTTTGAAGCTGATTCATATCAAAATGCAGAAAAAGGGCGGACAGCTTTCCATCCGAAATGCAAATAATTATGTCATGGAAGTATTTGAAATGACCGGTTTTGCAGGTCTTTTGAATTTTATATAAGTCAATCTACTGTGAATCGTCAAAGAGGATACAGATTATGAAAGAAAAAAGAGTAAAAAGAAAATTAAAAAAAGAATTTGTGCAACTGTTCCGGACCGGACTAAAAACGGTCGGTAGATTTGTGGCTGCGATTATTGCCATCCTTCTTGTTTTTGAAGGAATCAACTTCCCGGCTCATGCGGAAGAAGGCGGTATCGGTGAAGTACCTCAGCATATCGACAAAATCGGTAAGAAAATGGAGAATACTTATATTCTCGAGACCACAACAGGTACTTCCGACGGATCCATGATCGAATATCTTTTGATCAAGTACAAAAATAAAGCCGGTGCAATCAAAAGGCATTATATTTTTCCCGGGCAGGACAGTTTAAGCAACGGACAGAAAATCGCCACGGCGGTTTCTACGGAAGACGGTGTTCTTCAAAGAGTGAGGAATGCATTCGGATATGAACTGACGGAAGGCTATATTTCCGAGAAAGCATTGCAGCCGTATAAGACGGATCAGTTTTTGTTCCAGCTCCCGGAACCCATAGATGAAGTAGTGGATATCAGAGCACTGACCAATTCCAATGGCACATGGACCTGTCTCGGACTTCGTATTTTCTCCGTGGACGAGCTTTACGGATATCAGATGGCGGGTGTTTGGTCCGATGCCGGTTATGTTGATTTTAAAGGTATGATGATTGCGGAACTGAATCCGCAGTCAACTTCACAGACGGCTGCGAGAATTGATGATTTTTCACTTGGACCGCTTCGTACACAGTTTGCCGGATATACCTATGCAATTCATGAAACCCAGGATACGAATGTCTGGGGATTCCGTCTGGATTTTGCGGATTATTATAAAGACGGTATGGAAGGTCAGATTAATGAATATGCCGATCAGGGGGCAAGTATCCTTGATATGAAAATTGCCGAAACTCTGACCTATAATATTACCTATAAAGATATTTACGGACAAAGCAGAATCATTCATCTTCCGGCATGCACATCGACGGCACTCTGGCTTTCCGATGAAAAACGAATCGGAAATACCCCTACACTCGGTTTTGGACAGCAGGGCGGAACCATGGGATTTACTGCGGATATTCCCGATTGCAGTGAGATTTTGTATGTTTCCGTTTCCGGCGGTGCAAAAGCAGCCAAACTGGATGGACGTATTCAGACTGCGGAATCCGTTTCCAGAGTAAAGGCAAGAGAAGATTACAGCGAAAAAGATTCGATGAGATATACCTGTTTTGCTGTATATGATATGAAAAAAAGTTCCTTCAGACCTCATGCAGAAGGAGCTTTACTGAAATATGATTATATCGGTTCTCCGGAATTGTTCCATAAAACCGGAACGGATGGCGGTGATGTGATTGATTCATCCGGAGTAACCCAGATTCCGCTTTCCAAATATGATAACAGACCCCTGGAATATAAAAAGGGAGATCTGGAGGGATATCTTGTTCAGCTGACCACGGATGATATTGAAGCCGCAGCTACAGCGGGAGAAATCAGTATCCGTTTTAAATATCTTACCATGACCGGTCAGCAGAAGGAAACAGGTGAATATAATTTAAAAGATGCCACGAATAACTACTACGGATACTGGCCCGGTTCCGTGGAGGATTTCCCGTACCATTACGGTTTTTCCGCAGGCGGAACGTTAAACTTTATTATTCAGGTTCCGGGTGTGGATTATTTTACCGGTGCTGTCGTTACATTAAATGGTGAGAAAGCGGATGATTATCAGTTCTCATCGTTTAAGGTTTATAATATCAGCAATTCCGGTACTTTGAAGGCGGAATGGAAAAATGTCAGCCAGGGGGGCGTTTCCTCCAGGGTTTACATGTATCGTGAAATCGATGGAAAAGAACTGAGTCAAAGTGAAAATGCCAAGATTATACTTGATATAGATGAACCGGTGCTTATTATGCCGGGCACGAGTCAGAAACTTGATTTTGTTTCGAATTCCGTAGGTGAACTTGAGGATAATTCGTTTGATCCGAATACGCTTTCCATGACCTATCAGGAGGCGATGCAGAATTACGGTTTTGCGAAATCCAGAAAAACCTATGATGTTGAAATTAAGGTGGCGGAGGATGTATTCCCGGTTCAGGGTGATACCATTTCCGTGAAAACCGGGGATGGCGATTCCGGATCCAAGAATAATTTCTATTTCCAGTTAAAATTTGAAAATGGAGCTTCGGCATTTGTTCTGGCAAACCATCAGTTACACGGCGACTATTTCCGAAGCGGTTCCATACAGAATATTGTAATCTGTACCAATCATGATTACGGGGATGTACAGGAGCTTCGTATTATTGCAGACGAGTCCACCGAGGATTTGATCAGAACGGACAAACTGAATCTGGATTATGTAAGAGTATCCGAAGGCAATAAGAAAGGAACTCATAAAGCATGGGAATTTAACGATATTAAATGGATCGGAGCGGATTATTCCGAAAATCTGGAAAAATTATCCATTACAGGTAAATCAGGAAAATCGCTTTCGGAACTTGCAAAATGTTATTCGGTTTCCCAGTATTCCAATGTGGTTGATATGGAAATTTCCATTCAGACTGCATACGGAAATAAAGAAACGGAAAGAAATCCGAGTACCGGTGCAGTTGAGAGAATCTATGCCGATCAGCTTGAAGGCAAGGCCACAATTGAGATTGAATATCTGGATAATGCCGGCCTTCCGCAGAAAACCGGTGAAGTGGATATGGTAAAGAAAATGTACTCCTATATGGGTAAGACACCGCAGGCGACCGGAACCGGATTGGCCATGTCGGATCCTGCCTATATGTTCAGAGAACTGCATACGGACCGATTTACGGTTTCACTGTCCAATGTGAAAAAAATAACCGGTATTAAGCTTTATGTAGAATCGAAAAATAAATATCAGTGGCGAATTGCCGGTATTTCAGGAAGACTGATCAAAGAAACCGGACGACTACGAATAAACAAAAAGAATGAATATCAGTATGAATTCCCGAATTCCGATGCAGAAAGCGTAGTCTTTAATCAGGCTTCCACGTCCAATCCGGCCTATACACTGGACGTTACTTCAACGGGACAGTCGCTGAAATTAGCGGTGGATTCCGAAGAAATCAACGTGAATCCACAGGGAGATACTGCGGTATCCTACGTCAGAGTACCGGCCTCCAATGATGATACTCTGAATGTATATGTATTCCCGTCCTATGATGCGGATCCGATGTCACTGTATGATGTAAACTGCAGTGTACAGTATACAACTGCAATCGGCAATTATCAGGTATCGGAACCCACGATGAACAAGTTTAATGCAGATAATGATGAAACACTCGGAAGACCGATGTACTATATAAAGGGCTTATCGGCATCCAGAATTGTAGACGTTGACAAACTGGTATTAAAAGCCGGCGGTCCGTATGCGAAGATGTGCAATATTGATTTTGCCATTGTTCAGCAGATTCGTGGCGGTGAAACAGGACTCGGTACCATTGTAAAAACCTATTTCTTTGATTTTAACGGTGCGAATGCAACCTATGGTATCGAAACCACACAGGATGATGACCGGTCTGTTTTAGGATATACGGAAGATCAGGTTGTTACGTTTGAATTCGGTCCCGGTACCGAAATGGAAGGTTTGGTTCCGGAGAGGAAGGATGTCGGATTTGCAATCGAATACACCAATACCTTTGATCCTCTCGGGGTGAAACACCGTTCGCCGATTGTATATTTATCCGATCAGCAGATTGCCAGCATCAGGGAAGGCATGACGGTAGACCTTAAATTCCATGAACTTTTTGTAAAAGAAATTACCGGTCTTTATGCCGTTGCCTCCGGAGATAATAAGGCAGTTGTTAAGAGCGCCTGCGTGGCAACATACAGAACCGAAACGGGAAGCGTTCCGAGAAATATGGGCTGGTACAGTTTTGCTAACGGAATTGCATTGAACGGTTCGCTCATTGCACTTACCAGAACGGCAGAGGATCTTACCGGAGAGCAGGTTGTGGTACCGGTAACGCTTACTTTCAAAACATCTGAAGCTGCTGACGATTTTGACAGCGGAACGAGAGATGCCGTACAGTGTACCGTAATCTATGTGGATAATCAGAATTATGTAATGCCGGGATATTTAATTACCGATTTACGGAAATACTTAACGGACGGCAGTCAGAATTTCGAAGCCGGAAAGACGCAGACGGTTCGGTTTATGATGTCCGGTGCGCAGTCCATCCGAAGGATTACGATTGAACCGAAGTCAGCTAATTTAAGCGGAACGGCCGGATGGAGTATTGACAGTGCTTCGCTTAAATTCGGTGACAGTGATATTATCCCGAGAACGGTAAAGAAACGGTTCTTTGAAGATGAGCCGCAGAATATTGTATTTGCCAATATTTCGGTTAGTGCGACCGTGCATAATTACAATTCGCAGAAGAAAGCGAATGAAGAGCACCATGTAAACAACAATACTTTAAATATCATCGTAGAACCCGGACAGTCGGTATATGTAGCACCTGTCATTCACGGTTCGGAATA
>CACZRH010000101.1 GCA_902783455.1 uncultured Lachnospiraceae bacterium
GATTTATATGGAATTGATTAAAAACGGCTGCGCAGCAACCTTAATGGAGACCGGTGCGGTATTAAAGACGGCGTTCTGCGGCCCCTGCTTCGGTGCAGGCGATACTCCCGCAAACAACGCGTTTTCCATCCGTCATTCTACGAGAAACTTCCCGAACCGTGAAGGCAGCAAGCTGCAGAGCGGTCAGATTTCCTCCGTGGCACTTATGGATGCAAGATCCATTGCCGCAACTGCGGCCAACAAAGGCGTTCTTACCGCAGCAACCGAGTTTGACGGCGATTTTAATCAATACAAATATTTCTTTGATGCAAATATTTACGCAAACCGCGTATTTGATTCTCACGGTGTTGCAGATTCGAATCAGGAGATTCAGTTTGGTCCGAATATCAAGGACTGGCCGAAGATGTCTCCGCTTCCCGAGAACCTGCTTTTAAAGGTCGTTTCTGAGATTCATGATCCGGTTACCACCACCGACGAACTGATTCCTTCCGGAGAGACTTCCTCTTATCGTTCTAATCCTTTGGGTCTTGCGGAATTTGCCCTTTCCAGAAAGGATCCGGAATATGTCGGACGTGCAAAGGCGGTTCAGGTAGCGCAGAAGGCATTAGAAGCGGGAGAATGCGCCGGAAAGGCTGTTCCAGAGGTTGGCGAAGTGATGGGAGTGGTAAAGCAGACATTCCCTGATGTAGATCATGATAATCTGGGTGTTGGCTCGACGATTTTTGCGGTGAAGCCCGGTGACGGTTCTGCAAGAGAGCAGGCTGCAAGCTGTCAGAAAGTACTTGGCGGCTGGGCGAATATCGCAAATGAGTATGCGACCAAGCGCTACCGTTCGAACCTGATTAACTGGGGTATGTTGCCGTTCTTAATTGAGGCGGGAGAACTGCCGTTTAAGAATCTTGATTATATTTTCTTACCCGGAATCAAGGCTGCCGTAACCGATAAAAAGGAAGAAATCGAAGCCTATGTCGTAAAGGACGGAGCATTAAAGAAATTTACGATGCGTCTCGGAGAGCTGACCGATGAGGAAAGGCAGATTATCCTAAAGGGATGTCTCATTAATTACAATCGTGTGTAAAGGGTTTAACACATAAATTCTTCTGAAAAGCCTGTCAATCAGACAGGCTTTTCGATATGCATAATTTAAGAAATCCGATTCTGTTATACAGGAAGGAAAAGGCAGAAAGCAGCCGATATGAAATATGTGAAAAGAACAATCCTGGTAGTGGTAATTCTAATTGCTTTTACCATCATTAATTTTTTTGTAATACGCGGACATTACCGGGTGGTCTTTTTGTCGAACGGACAGGAACACCGAAGTGTTTATGTTTCCATGGACCGTGATGACATCTTGGAAATCGAAGATATTTCTTTTACGAAAAACAATGACTGTTGTATAGAGGTAAAAGCCATTCAACCGGGAACCGTTACATTAACGGCTCATTACGGAAGTGAGGACGAAAATAAAGAGGAAAATGAAATCCCGGAGGATCAGATTAAATTATACGTTCACCCCTCCCGGATTATTTATGAAAAGGATTATATCGGATCCGTCGGAAATCTTCGAATTGTTTTGTATGAGACCACGCTGATTTTTCTTATTGCAACCATTAATCTTATTATTTCCGTGAAAAAAAATCTTCGAATCAACATGTATTCCTATCGGATTATGTATTATGCCGGTGCTTTAGTATTTTCCGGAATCAATCTGATTTGCTGGATAGCGACCTTATTTACCTCGAACCACTTATGGTCCGACCGGTTATATTCGATTTATACCGGGATTACCGGAATCTGTACCAGAATTCCAATCATACTGATACCGCTTGTTCTTGCTTTTTCCGTTCTTCTTTCCGTTAGCAATATTGTACTGATTAAGAAGGAGGGATTTCGCTTCCGCAACATGCTCGGAATAGGGCTTGGTCTGGTTCTGATTATTATGACTGTCTTTCCGATTATTTTATATCCCCTCATGGACAGTGTTGCGAATCTGCACAGTTATCTGCACAGTTATCTGGGATATCATATAGAGTATTTTTTAGAGACAGTATTTTTCTCCGTTCTTTCTTATCTGGAATGTATGTTAATCGGAACCATGTTCGGAATCATAGTAGCACAGCGCCATGTGCCGGATTTTAAACAGGATTATATTATTATTCTGGGAAGCGGCCTAAGGCCGGACGGAACCGTAACCCCGCTTTTAAAAAACAGAGCGGACAGGGCAGTCTGGTTTGCAAACCGTCAGAAAGAAAAGACCGGAAAAGATTTGTATTATGTCTGTTCCGGAGGGCAGGGCGAGGATGAAGTTATTCCCGAAGCACAGGCAATTAAAAATTACCTGCTTTCATGCGGAATTGAAGAAGACTGTATTCTGACGGAGGAAAAATCAAGATCTACCTATGAAAATATGAAGTTTTCAAAGGAAATCATCGATAATCATGCCAAATGGATAAAGATTCAGGAAAAAGAAGAGACTGCTTCCGATTCAGAGAGCCATATTGCATTTTCCACAACGGACTATCATGTGTTTAGAAGCGGGCGCTTTGCATATAAGCTCGGTATGAATGCATACGGGGTGGGCGCACGCACGAAGTGGTATTTTTATCTCAATGCGCAGATTCGCGAATTTGTCGCAAATATGAAAGCCCAGCAAAAACGACATTTCATGAATGTTTTATTTATTATTCTGTTAATTGCGTTTCTTTTTACAATCAGCTTCCGCTTTAACATTATGTGATTTTATTTAAGTTCATCCGCAATACGGTTCCATTTTAAAGTTGTGGAAAAAACGCGAATTTCATGGCTTTTCGGCACTAGAAATAGTGAGTTTCAGGCTGTCAAAAACAAGTCAATTTTTTTCGTGTCAAAATGTTTTTAGTTGGTGTAAAAGTACTTTTTTTTATAAAATAATGTGTTATATTTGTATCATACAAATAAACAAAAGATATTTGAAGGAAGTCAGAAGTCAGTAATTGGCAGGTCAGACGAAGACGGATTCTGAAGGTTTCGGGAGGAATGCTTCATTTCAACTTTTGTGAATTCCGTAAATCCTATAACAAAGATAAGTGACATTGTCTTGTGAAAACATTTCTGTAACGGAAAACATGAAAGTCTGAAGTGATCGACAGACCAAACGGGAGCGGATGGTGAAATCGGAATCCGACAGGTTGGTGAAAGCGGAAGATGGAAGTTAAGTATCATTTGAAAGAGGAAACCGCATTGGATAATATTAGTCGATGATCGTCGCTAGTGCAGTTTCCTTTTTCAATTCAGAAAA
>CACZRH010000102.1 GCA_902783455.1 uncultured Lachnospiraceae bacterium
AATAAGGGTATTGGGGTGTTGTCAAGTTTGGACAACGAGTCATGATGGGAGTTTATCGACCGGACATGCAAATTCTGCAAAGGATATGCTGCTTAGACTTGAAGCGATGGTACTGATGGGATCCGATCTTCCGGTGTCGGCAATACGAAGACAGATTTCCACGGGAATTGATTTAATTCTTCATCTTGACCGGGACCGCTTCGGAAAGAGAAAGGTAAAAGAGATTATCGAACTGACCGGAATGGAGGGAGAAGAGATTCAATACAGACTCTTGTATTCCTGTCCTGTCAGGGAGGAATGTCATGAGATATGATGTGTACCGGCCGAAAATCCGGGAACTTATAATGATTGTTATTATCTGGGTCGGGATTTCGGCAGCATTTGCTTATTTTTTCTATCGTTCCAAGTGGGCATTTCTTTTATTTCTGATGTTTTTTCCTTTGTATTTCCGGGTCGTAAAAAGAAATCAAATCAAAAAAAGAAAATGGAATTTAAAAAATCAGTTTTCCGATGCGCTGATGGGAATTGCCACTACCCTGCAGGCCGGGAACTCGGTGGAAAATTCGTTTCGAAAAACCTATTTCGAGATGGTTCGACTTCATGGGAAGGATTCGGATATCGCAAAGGAATTTTATACCATATCAAAGGGTTTGGATAATAACCTTACGCTTGAATCGTTACTTTCGGATTTTGCGAATCGCTGCGAAATTGAGGAAATTGTGGATTTTACGGATATTTTTACGGTTGGAAAAAGATCCGGCGGAAATTTAAGAGAGATGATTACCGCCTGTTGCAACACCATTTCGGAGCAGCTTCAGCTGCAGAGGGAATTCCGGATTCAGTTATCTGCCAGGCAGTTTGAACTTCGGATTATGGGATGTGTGCCGTTTGGGATTCTGATTTATATCGGAACCTCTTCGAAGGGGTATTTTGACTGCCTGTATCACAACATTACGGGAATCGGAATTATGAGTGTTTGCCTTATGGTTTATTTAGCAGCGTATTTCTGGGGGACGGCAATCATTGAAAAAACGCAGGAATGTTAAATCAGAAAAAAATAAATACCGTCCGGCTGCTTTCGGAATACTGATTCTTGCAATCGTTTTTCTGATTAAAAAAATATCTGCCGGAGGATGGAACGGACTTTTATCAGGCGGAATCCGCGGAGTTATTCCGATTTTGTTTCTCCCGCTGGGACTCTTTCTGTTATTGTTCGGAAACGTAATCGGAGAAAAGGAAGAACAAAAAAAGAGAACGGAAGAGTTGAAAAATTCCTATCCGGAATTTGCTTTGAAAGTATCCATGCTGATTCATGCGGGATTTACCGTACGCGGGGCCTTTGAAAAAGTCGGAAGGAATTATCTTCGGAAAAAGGAAAAGGAAAAAACCGCAAAGAATCCTTTGTATGAAGAGGTCGTAATCTCGCTTCGCGAGATGGAGAGCGGTGTGTCTCAGAATGAAGCATACGAGCATTTTGAAAAGAGGTGTAACGTATTTGAAATTACCAGGTTTACGGGATTGTTAATCCGTGCCGTAAAAAGAGGAAGTTCTTCCCTGGGGGAAGAATTGAAGGAAGAAAGCAGGAAGGCGACATTAGCAAGACAGGAGCTGGTTCGGAGAAAGGGCGAAACGGCCGGAACCAGACTGTATTTTCCGATGATTTTGTTTTTGCTGATTGTCATGGTGATGATTCTCTATCCGGCGTTTTCATCACTTTCATCGATTTAGTTCATTTGGGAAAAATCATTTTGTATCGCATAAACCGTGGCGGTATTGAAATGTTTTTCATAAAAAAATACGAAAGGAGGTAGAAGTATGACTCTGATAAGACGGTTTCTTTGGGAAGAGGACGGATTGTCCACGGTGGAAATCATACTGATTTTGGTTGTTTTGGTCGGGTTGGTTTTGATTTTCAAAGAGGAAATGATTCAGATTGTCGAAGGGGTTTTCAAGACAATTACCAAACAAATTAACAAAGTGTAGAAAGGACGGAAAAAGAAATTAAAAAACAGAAAAAAACAGCAGAATAATAAAAAACAAAAAAAACAGATTATCAGAATTTTTTTGCGTACTCCTTCCCTGACCGGATTGTCCTAAAAGGAAAGGGAAGGAATGCGCATCTGAAAAATACATCAAGCGCAGAGATTTTATCAGTTTAAGGAGAGAATCTTCATATGAAAAAAGGAGTCATCACAGTTTATCTGGCAATTATTTTTTCCATATTACTTTCCATGATTTTAAGCGCAGTGGAAGCTGCCAAATACAGTGCCTATCGTGTGGTGGCGGAATGCGCGCTTAAGAATGCACTGATTTCGGCATTTGGAGAATATAACAGGGAACTTTTTAATCAATATGATCTTTTATACATCGATCTATCCTATTTAACCGATCAGGTGTCATTCAAAGCACTGACTGACAGGGTTTCCGGATATATGAATGAAAATCTGGATGCACCCGATTCAGGTATGCTTTTTGCAAAGGATTTGTTTGGAAAAGGTACGGCTGAGGTTCGCTTAAGAGATTGTCAGATGGCAAGCGATTTATTCGGAAGTAATTTAAAAAAGCAGGCTGTGGAATATATCAAAGGTGAAATTCCGGCAGATTTGCCAAAGGATCTTCTTTCATTGATTCGCGTGAAGGAAGAGTATTCGCTTGATGAAGAGAGTTTTCGAAAAACGAAGGAGGATTTGGATAAAGAAGCCGAAATGGCATTGAAGGACAAGGATGGCGATAAAGGCGGAAAAGAATTGGAAGATGTAAAGACTGTTCGGAATCTGGTCCGAGTGGACTGGGATTTAAGATTCATAAGGCCGATTATGGTTGTGCTTTTAAAGGAAGATGCATTTAATACCTCCGGGCGGTCATTTAGTCAGCTTGATGTCCCGTCCACAAGAATAACGGCAAATATAAACGGAGCACAGAATTTTTTATCGGAAGTGGAAACGGACCCTTTTGCAGAGGCCTATTTTACGGAATATATCATGAGAAAAACCGGAAATTACGTGCATCCGAAACAGAATTCCTATTTACAGTATGAAACGGAATATATTATCGGCGGAAGCAATGTTGATACCGAAAACTTAAATCGTGTGATTGTAAAAATATTTTATATCCGGTCTGCGGCAAATCTGATTTCGCTTTTGGGGGATCAGGAAAAACGGGAAGCGGTGGACCAGATTGCGGAAGGACTCTCGGCAATCTGCGAAATACCGGCGCCTGTGATATCCGGAATCATTCTTTGCATGTGGGCAGCCGGAGAAGCAACTTTTGATGTGGAGGAGCTTTGTAAGGGAAAAAAGCTGGCTTTGATAAAGGATGCGGATGACTTTCATCTGTCTTTGCAGGGAGGACTGAACAATCTGATTTCCGATAAAAGCTTTTCAAATCATGGAGGAACCGGCACGGAACTTACTTTGGCAGGTGAAACTGAGCTGGGAAGTTTTTCGGGAAATTCGAAGAATATTACCGAAAAGATAAATCTCTCTTATGAGGATTATCTGCGCATTCTGGTTCAGTATACAAACCCTTATCTGAAAACACTTCGCATGATGGACATTATTGAACTGGATGTAAGACAGACACCGGATAATAATACATTCCGAATAGACTGGTGCCTTAACGCGGCCGTGTTTGAAGTTACCGTGACAAGCGAATTCGGTGCCCGTTATGAAATAAAACGAAGATATTCTTATTAAGAAAAATAACAGATAAATGGGGGATTCGGGAACTTCCTCTTAGGGAAATATATCTTATAAAGCAGAAAAAATCAGAACGAAACAAAAAACAATGCAACAAAAACATTTCGAAAAAACGATCGTAAGAGGCTCTCGCTCATTCCGTTTTTTCTCCCGAAAGAGGAAGTTCCCGGGTCTCTCACTTAAAAGCCAATGATTAGGCCGGTGAAATGAATGGTAAATCAAATTGTGAAATAAATAAAAATATTGTCAGGAATTGGGGAAAAAATGCCGGGAAAAAGAAATGACCGGAAGAAAAAAGACCGGAAGAAGAAATGACTGGAGGAAAAGAAATGTCCGGAAGAAAAAAATTGACCGGCAAAAAGGATATGAAAAGACAGGTTGGACGGAGGAAGGGTGGAGGGAGGGTGTCGAAAAATGACACAACATCCCCGTCCTCATGTATCAAAAAGATGAAAACAGCTTCGGTGACGGTGGAAGCTGCATTGGTGCTGCCGCTATTTATCTTCTTTTCCATGCAGCTTCTGTCGATTTTCGAAATGATGTCCATTTACTGCAGAATGGAATGCGCCCTTCAGGAAACGGCTGCGGAGGTTGCGGCTTGTTCCTATGCATTAAAGGATACTTCCGGCAGCAGGATAAATTCCCTGCTTCTTTCGGAGACGTTTGTGAGGGAAGAGGTTGTCAGAAAGGCGGGGGCGGAACGCATTAATGCATCCCTTATTTCAGGGGGAATTGCAGGGCTTCATCTGTATCGCTCGGACATTGCGGAAAACGAGAGTGATATTGAACTTATTCTGACTTATCGTGTGAAACCGTGGTTTTCCATCCGGGGAATCGGCAGTATGAACCTTGTTCATCACAGCCGTGTGAAAGCATGGGTTGGATATGAGAAGGAGTCTGAAACCGGAGAGGAATCAAGGGAAACCGTTTATGTTACCAAAACCGGAGAGGCCTATCATCTGTATGCGGATTGCGCGTATTTAAAGGCGGATAGCAGGTGTGTAACGGGAGATATGGTTTCGGCTCTTCGCAACAATGACGGTGAAAAATATTATCCCTGTGAATTCTGTGCAAAGGATGAAGTTTTGGAAGGCGACGATTTTTATTATATATCGGGCTGGGGAAACCGGTTTCATGTAAACCCTCTCTGTCGTGCGTTGGAAAAAGCTTCGATTCCCATTCCGCTTGACGAAGTCGGGAATCGGCATCTTTGCTCCAAATGTGCCGGGAGAGCAGGAAAGAAGACGGAATAGGAAGGTTTGGAGGAAGGAAAGTGAATTTATGGATTGACCGGATCAGAATCATATTGTGTTTTATCTTTTTGCTTTTGGAAGGATTTGCGGATTACAGAAATCAAAAAATTTTTCTTCCGCCGGTCGCAGGGTTCTTCCTTGCAGGGATTATTATGTGCTGTTTTCAAGGAAAAGAAGTGTTTGTGCAGGTTCTTTCAGGGGCCTTAGTCGGATCCGGCATACTGGTTCTGGCATTTTTTACAAAAAACCGGATTGGTTACGGGGACGGATTCGTATTAATTGCAACCGGTGCCCTGCTTGGATTTCGGGTAAACGTGATGATGCTTTTCCTGGGCTTATTCCTGGCCTCATTAAAGGGAATATGGATTCTGATTTCCGGAAAAGGAAATAAAAATGCAAGCATGCCGTTTGTTCCGTTTCTGATTCCGGGTTTGACCTTATCACTTGCGATTGCAGGAAGTGTCAAGTGAGTTATGAAGAATGCGGAAAAAAATGACACAACATCCCCGTCCCCCGGGGGAGGGTAGAGAATGAAAAAGGAATTAAAAGGGAGCCTTACCGTGGAGGCAGCGCTGGTAATGCCGGTTGTGCTTTATACAATTGCCGCAATCATTGTTTTTCTTCTGTTTTTATACAACAGGAATGTGATGACGGATGCGGCACTCTTGGCAGCCAGACAAATTTCATATTATGACAAAGATTCCGTGAATGCATTGCTGGTTCGTTATGCAAAAGAAAAATGCGAGGAGGAGCTTTGTGACAGATTAATCGGGATGGAGGATATCAGTATTGTGGTTTCTGTCGGCAGATTTCAAAGTACCGTGACTGTGAAGGGAAGATTAACGCTTGCAGGGACGGGAATAATCGGATATTCTCTGCCATTTGAAACAATTCAGGTACAGGGCAGGGCCGAACGGTTTTATCCGGGAGACGTGATCCGGGCGATAAGAAAAGGGGAAGCATTAACGGAATGGATGAAAGAAAGGACGAACAAAACGGATGACAGCACAATACAAGAGGGATTTAAACCGCAATTATCTGATTCTTCCGAAGGCCTGCAGCTCTTATCAGATTAGAATGATTTGCGAAAACGAGATTAACGGACTGCTGAGGGGGAAGCTTAGAAGAATAGAAGGCGAGGAATGGATTTATTTTGATATATCATCCCGACAGAGCTTAAGCAGATTGTATGAAAGAAAGAGCATGGATTTTTCGGATGTGAAGAATTTATTTTATTCCTGGAAGGATGCCATTTCCGAAGCAGAACGGTATTTGCTGAATCCTGGTTTTCTTTCCTGCAATCCGGAATATATTTTCTGTAATATCGCCACAAAAAGGGCGGAATGGATTTTTTATCCGTTGAATGAAAGTGTGGTGTTTCCGGAGGATTTAAATCTCCTGGCGGAATTTTTACTGGAAAAAGTAGATCATAAAGATGCGGATGCCGTGGATGTGGTATATCGCTTTTATCGAAATGCCAAAGACGGAACTTTTTTGATTTCGGAAATGATCGATTTGATTGAAAGCGTCAAATTACGTGTGTCGGACCCGGAGCCCGGAGATGAACACGAGGAATATGTAGAGGAACAGCTTCAAATTGAGAATTCCGTATCAGAGGAACAGCCGGAAAGTCTGTTTGAACGTATCGGAAGATTGTTTTCGGGATTTGGCGGTCGAAAAGAGGAAAAGGAGAAGGAGTCCGGATTTTATCCTCGGGATGCGCCAACAGGAGAAGAAGAAATGCCGGTAAAGTCATGGTACGAAAACAGCAGGGAGGAGGATAGTGAATGGAACGAGACTGTTGTAATTGGAAAAAACGGGGAAGAAAGGAGGGAACTGAAAGCGCTTCAGGACGGAAAGGTTTATTCATTAACTAATCTGCCGCTTGTAGTCGGAAAATTAAAAAAGGAGGTGGATATCTGTATAGAGGATGTTTCGGTTTCGAGAATGCATGCTAAGTTTTTTGAGAAAGACGGACAGGTGTGGATGGAAGATTTGAACTCCCGGAATGGATGTGAAGTAAACGAGATGAAACTCGAGGCCTGCGAGAAAGTGCTTCTTTCGCCCGGAGACAGGATTCGGATTGGAGAGGTGGACTTTATCTATAATTGATTTTTACGACCGGAATGTTATAATTAAGGAAATATGGGTACAATTTAATCCATACGCAGAGGGTTTTATGAAAGAACAGCTGGCGTCCTTTTTAATACTGGAAGGCTTTACTCCGGTATCCACGAACATCGATGATTTCTCGATTTATTTAAAAAAAGAAACGGGCCATGTGACGGTACTTATGATTTTGTCCGTAAAAGAAGGCGAGATGATTACCGAAAGCAGTTACCGAAAACTTCGGGACGATGCCGTTGCAATGCTGAAAGCAAAGAATCTGCCGGAGCTTCATTCTTTTTTCCTGATTTTGACGTCAAATGTGCCAATGGCGGTTTTGGCAAGTAACGGGGATCGGAATGCGTGGATTATTGATGATAAAAATGCGCAGCTTGTTATTCCGCCGGACAGAGCGGAAGATTTCTATGGATTAAAAGGGCAGTTGCAGGTATTTTTAAAGGATCCCGGCAGGGCGGATGAGTTATTAACGGACGTTCGAAAGAATCTCAATCGTGCCGTGGAAGCGAAAAAAAAGGCCGATGAAGTAAAGATGCGGGCAGCCATTCCGTGGGTAACCATCGGAATCCTTGTATTGAATTTGTTGGTCGGATTATTGTGCCTCATATTCGGGGAGCCGTTATTTGATGCCCTGGATCTGGACCCGACGGCGATTTTCGAACGTCATCAGTGGTATCGGATTTTTACCTATATGTATGTTCATGCCGGCATTACGCACTATGTAAATAATATGGTAATGCTGTATCTCCAGGGAAATATTTTAGAAAAGCCGCTTGGACGTGTGCGTTTCGTGATTTTGTATCACGTGCTTGGAATTCTTGCAGGACTTGGTTCTTTGGCATATAAAGTATATACCGGCTCCACCATCGGTTCGGTCGGTGCTTCGGGTGCCATTATGGGACTGATGGGAATGCTGTTTTATATCAGTATACGCAGTATCGGAACCGTTAAGCGAGGCGGATTAAACCGGATTCTGCTTTTGCTTTTATGTGCGGGAAGCAGTATATATCAGGGATTTGTTGTTCCGGGTGTTGATAATGCGGCACATATTGCGGGAATGCTCGCAGGCGTGCTTACGGGAATAATATGGGAACTTATGATGCGCAGGAGGAGAGAGAAGTGAAAGACGATTGTATTTTTTGCAAACTGGCAAACGGAGTGTATCCGACCAATTCCATTTATGAAGATAATCAGTTTAACGTGATTCTGGATGCAGGTCCTGCAACGAGGGGACATGCGCTGATTATTCCGAAGGAGCATTATGCGAATTTGTATGAGCTTCCGGATGATGTGGCCGGCAATGTCATGATTCTGGCAAAGAAGATGGCAACGCATATGACGGAAAAGCTTCACTGTGACGGCTTCAATCTGGTTCAGAATAATGGTCCGTGTGCCGGACAGACGGTTTTTCATTTCCATTATCATTTAATTCCGCGTTATGAAGATGACGGACAGCATATTTTATGGGAGCCGAAGTCTCCGGATGAGGCTTCGCAGAAGGAGCTTTGCAGCCTGCTTTCCCTGAAATAAAAAGGGATAAAAACGAAATGAAGCGAAATCAGGAGCAGTATTGTGGCAGAAGAGAAAGAACTGACAAGAGAAGAACGGTTAAATAAAATGCGAAAAGAGTTTCGCAAAATCGAAAGTGTATGGCTGATTGCCTGTACGCTTTCGCTGATCGGAACATTTGTGTATTTATTTTTTGTATATAAAATGAAACTGCTGGCGGGATCCCCGCTTCGGTTTGTTTTTATCGTTCTTTTGCTGGCGCTTGTATTTTTCTGCATTTATCTGCTGCCGGTTCTTCTTAAGAAAAATAAAAAATATCGCGCCTATTCCATGGCGTACAAGATTGCTTATGTAAAACCGCTTTTGGAGGAGACGTTCGGAGAAGGAACCTATTCGGAGAGCGGGAAGGTAGTGTTAAAGGACATTACGGAGTTTTCCATGCTTCGCAAAGCCAAGAGCGCAGTGGCAAATGACTGTGTGAACGGAGTATATGAGAATGTTCCGTTCCTTCGTTATGATTTAACGCTTCGTTATGATAAAAAGAGTGCAACCGCGGACTGCGTTTTGATTGCAACGGATATCAAAACACATTTAAAGGATGAGCTGCAAATCGTTCACGACCAGTTTAAAATCGGCGGAAACGAGTATGAACAGCCCGAAGGATATTGTAAAGTTCTTTCCGGGAAAGAGGGATTTGACAAGAAGTTCAGTGTATATACGAAGAATCAAAAAGAGGGCGAAGACTTTGCGAAAGATCTTCCTTTTAAGGATTTGGAAAAGCTTTCGCATAAGACGCCCATTGCTGTTTTCTTTGACCGAAAGAAAGTTTATCTTGTAATCAAACGTGATAAGGATGTGATGGAAGCACCGATTTATCGTCCCGTAAAAGAGGAACGCTGTATTAAGGAAGCCGGTGAAGAAGTGGAAATCATCAAATCCTGGATCGGAATTCTGAAAAAGTGTATTTAACCTTTCTGATTTCTTAGGAAACCACCTTAAATCCTTTGGAGCGAATGCATTCTTCCACTTCCGTGATGTCATTCGCATGAAAGACCTGAACAGGAAGACCGGAGTCACGGTTAAAGGACAGATAAATATAATCCACGTTTATGTTGCTGTCCGTAAGAGCCTGTAATAATTTTTTCAAAGCGCCGACTTCATCGGCCATTTCCACCCCGATTACATTACAAAGTCTGCAGAAATAACCTGCTGCTTCGAGTTTTTGTCTGGCTAATTCCGCATCGGAAACGATCATTCGGATGATGCCGAATTCCGCGCTGTCATTGGTGACGGATCCCCAGATATTGATTCCTTCGTCGGAGAGGATTCTTGTAATGTCCGTCATGGTACCCTTCTTATTTTCTGCATATATGGATAATTGCTTAATCATTTTTTTTCCTTTCGTTACTTTCTTACCTTAATCGTGGAAGAGGAATATTCTTCAATCAGCTCCATAATCGTTTTGGATGCATCTCCCTGGGAGCTGGCACTCATATTCCGGATATATTTGTCGCGGTTTTGGTAGAGTTCATATATTTTATCCGTAAGAGATACGGTGTCCATGTCTTCTTCCTGTAAAACCAGAGAATAACCCTGCGCTTCGAAGGAGGCGGCATTCAGAATCTGATCGCCGCGGGAGGCCCTGGAAGAGAGGGGAATTAAGAGGTTCGGTTTTTTGAGAGCCAGAAGTTCGCAAATTGCATTGGCGCCCGCACGGGATACGACAATGTCCGCCATTGCCAGGACATCCTTTAATTCACCTTTTAAATACTCGAACTGCTTATATCCTTTCTGTGTCAGCAAAAGATTGTCGACTTTTCCGTTTCCGCAAAGGTGAACAACCTGAAAGTCCTTTAACAGCTTCGGAAGGGAGGTGCGGATTTCCTTATTGATGGCGAAGCTTCCGCTGCTTCCGCCGATGACCATAAGTACCGGTAGGTCTTCGGTGAATCCGCAGAGCTTATAGGCAGCTTCTTTCCGGCCTTTTAATAATTCCGAACGAATCGGGGTACCGGTAAGAACTGCTTTTCCTGCAGGAAGCTTGGCAACTGTTTCCGGAAAGTTGCAGCAGACCTTTTGTGCCACCGGAATACAGAGTTTGTTGGCAAGACCGGGAGTCATATCGGATTCGTGGATGATGCAGGGGATTTTTAATTCGCCTGCCGCACGAACGACGGGAACGGAAACAAATCCGCCTTTGGAAAAGACTAAATCCGGACGGATGTCCTTTAATATTTTTCTGGCTTCTCCCAGACCTTTGATGACACGGAACGGGTCCGATAAATTCTTCGGGTCGATATAACGGCGGAGCTTTCCGGTGGAAACTCCGTAATAGGGAATATCATAGTCGGAAATCAGACGCTTCTCGATTCCGTCATAGGAACCGATATAGGAAATTTCATAACCCAACTCTTTCAGCTTGGGAATTAATGCGATATTCGGCGTAACATGACCTGCGGTTCCGCCGCCTGTAAGAACGATTCGTTTCATGAAGATTCATCCTTTTAGATTTAGGGTCTGCATGCGAAAAATAAATGCACAGACGATTGTTATGTGCCCGGTAACGGACACCAAGAAAATTATAACAAATAACGGGTGTGGTATCAAGGAATTGTATCAAGGAATTTGTCAGTTTCGGCTTGAAACAAGTCTTTAAGTTTGTTACACTTGAATTTGGACGAATTGTTCAAAATACAGTTACGAAATCCGTAAAAAATGCGCTTGGCGCTTATAATTTCAGGAGGTATACCATGAGTAAGGTAACATTTGATTATTCCAAAGCAGCTCCTTTTATGAAGGATCACGAGATGGAGCTTATGAAAAAGCTTGCATTAGACGCAAAAGAGGTACTTGTCAGCAAAACAGGTGCGGGAAACGATTTTTTAGGCTGGATTGACCTTCCCGTTAATTATGATAAAGAAGAGTTTGACAGAATTAAGAAGGCAGCAGCCAAAATTCAGAGCGATTCCGATGTACTTTTGGTTGTTGGTATCGGCGGATCCTATCTTGGAGCAAGAGCAGCAATCGAATTCTTACGTCACAGCTTCTATAATGTAGTGGATAAGAATATCCGCAAAACTCCCGAGATTTATTTTGTAGGAAATTCCATCAGCTCTACATATTTAAAGCATCTGATTCAGGTAATCGGTGACAGGGATTTTTCCATCAACATGATTTCCAAGTCCGGTACTACAACGGAGCCGGCAATTGCTTTCCGTGTACTGAAAAAACTCTGCGAAGAGAAGTACGGCGAAGAAGAAGCAGCGAAGAGAATTTATGCGACTACCGATAAGGCACGCGGATCCTTAAAGGGACTGGCTACCGAGAAGGGTTATGAAAGCTTTGTTGTTCCCGATGACATCGGAGGACGTTTCTCTGTTCTTACCGCAGTAGGTCTTCTTCCGATTGCAGTTTCCGGTGCTGATATTGACAAGCTGATGGAAGGTGCCGCAAAGGGAAGAGAAATGGCACTGAATAATGCATTTGAAGACAATGATGCATTAAAATATGCGGCAGCAAGAAACGTTCTGTTAAGAAAAGGAAAGCAGATTGAGATTCTGGCAAACTATGAACCGGCAGTTCACTTCGTATCCGAGTGGTGGAAACAGCTTTACGGTGAGTCGGAAGGAAAAGACCAGAAGGGTATTTTCCCGGCAAGCGTGGATCTTACTACGGATCTTCATTCCATGGGACAGTTCATCCAGGACGGTTCCAGAAATCTGTTTGAAACCGTAATCAATATTGAAACTTCCAGAGAAGAAATTATTATCGAGGAAGAGCCGGTAGATTTGGACGGTCTTAACTACTTATCCGGAAAGAGCGTTGATTTTGTAAATAAATGTGCAATGAAGGGTACCATCTTGGCACATACCGACGGACAGGTTCCGAACTTCTTAATCAATGTTCCGGAAGTAAATGAATTCTATCTTGGCGAACTGTTCTACTTCTTTGAGTTTGCATGCGGTGTATCCGGATACATTCTTGGTGTAAATCCGTTCAATCAGCCGGGTGTGGAAAGTTACAAGAAGAATATGTTTGCGCTTTTAGGAAAGCCCGGATATGAAGAGCAGCGCGAAGAGCTGCTGAAAAGACTTCAGTAAATATTAAGGAGAGAAATAAATCATGGCAGATGATAAGAAACAACTCGAAGCCATCACCCCGATGGAGGAAGATTTCGCCCAATGGTACACCGATGTGGTAAAGAAGGCGGAGCTTACCGACTACACTTCCGTAAAAGGATGCATGGTCATCCGTCCTGCGGGATATGCCATCTGGGAATTGATCCGTAATCAGCTGGATGCGGCATTTAAGGAAACAGGCGTACAGAATGTATATCTTCCGATGTTCATCCCCGAAAGCCTGCTGCAGAAAGAAAAAGATCATGTGGAAGGGTTTGCACCGGAAGTTGCATGGGTAACACAGGGCGGACTGGAACCGCTTCAGGAAAAAATGTGCGTGCGTCCGACTTCAGAGACTTTGTTCTGTGATTACTACGCAAACACCGTACATTCCTATCGTGATTTACCGCAGGTATGCAACCAGTGGTGCAGCGTGGTTCGCTGGGAAAAGACTACAAGACCGTTCCTTCGTTCCAGAGAATTCTTATGGCAGGAAGGTCATACGGCACATGCGACTGCCGAAGAAGCACAGGAAAGAACCGAGCAGATGTTAAACGTATATGCGGATTTCTGTGAAAATGTTCTGGCAATTCCGGTAATTAAAGGTCGCAAGTCTGAAAAGGAAAAATTTGCGGGTGCCATTGCTACCTATACCATTGAAGCTTTGATGCATGACGGCAAGGCGCTTCAGTCCGGTACCAGCCATAACTTCGGAGACGGATTTGCGAAAGCATTCAACATTCAGTACACATCGAAGGATAATAAGCTGGAGTATGTCCATCAGACCTCCTGGGGTATGACCACCCGTTTAATCGGTGCGGTAATCATGGTTCACGGAGACAATTCCGGTCTGGTACTTCCTCCGAAGGTAGCACCCACACAGGTTGTCATTGTTCCGATTCAGCAGAAGAAAGAAGGCGTGCTTGACAAGGCATTCGAATTAAAGGATCAATTAAAAGCATTCCGCGTAAAGGTGGATGACAGCGAAAAGAGTCCGGGATGGAAATTTGCGGAGCATGAAATGAGAGGTGTTCCTCTTCGTCTGGAAATCGGTCCCCGCGATATCGAAGCAGGCAAGGCAGTCATTGTTCGTCGTGACAACGGCGAGAAGACCGAGATTTCTCTGGATAATCTCGAAGCAACAATCGGTGAAATGTTAGACCGTATTCAGAAAGAAATGTTAGAGCGTGCCAGAGCACACCGTGAGGCACATACTTACACGGCAACAAATTACGAAGAGTTTGTGAAGATCATCAACGAAAAGCCGGGATTTGTGAAAGCCATGTGGTGCGGCGATCAGGCATGTGAGGACAAGGTAAAGGAAGATACGACAGCAACAAGCCGCTGCATGCCGTTCGAGCAGGAAAGCATTTCCGAGACCTGTGTCTGCTGCGGAAAGCCTGCGAAGGCGCTTATGTACTGGGGCAAGGCGTACTAAGCACATCTAAGAAAGACTTATTAGAGCTATTTTAAACATAAAAATGAATAAGGAGATAAGACTTATGAATGTACTTGTAATTAACTGTGGAAGTTCCTCTTTGAAGTATCAGTTAATAAACTCCGAATCGGAAGAAGTTCTTGCAAAAGGTCTTTGCGAGAGAATCGGAATGGATGGAGCGAGACTGAATCATACTCCCGCCGGTGGCGAGAAGGTTGTGATTGAATCCCCGATGCCGGATCATACCGTAGCCGTTCAGATGGTAATCGATGCGCTGACGGATGCAAATCACGGTGTTGTTAAATCTCTTGATGAAATCGATGCAGTCGGACACAGAATCGTTCATGGCGGCGAGAAGTTCGCATCAAGCGTTGTGATTAATGAAGAGGTTATCAAAGCAATCGAAGAGTGCAATGATCTTGCACCGCTTCACAATCCCGCAAACCTAATCGGAATTCGTGCCTGCCAGAAGATTATGGCAAATGTTCCGATGGTAGCCGTATTCGATACCGCATTCCATCAGACCATGCCCGAGAAGGCTTATATGTACGGACTTCCCTATGAGTATTATGAAAAATATAAAGTACGTCGTTACGGTTTCCACGGCACCAGCCATGATTTCGTATCCTCACGTGCAGCTGAGATTCTCGGAAAGACCAGAGAAGACTTAAAGATTATCGTTTGCCATTTAGGAAACGGTGCTTCCATTTCCGCAGTAAAGAACGGCAAATGCGTGGATACCTCCATGGGTCTTACCCCGTTGGAAGGATTAATCATGGGAACCCGCTGCGGTGACATCGATCCCGCAATTGTGGAATTCATTGCAAACAAGGAAAACTTAACCGTATCGGAAGTAAATAACGTAATGAACAAGAAATCCGGTGTGGAAGGAATGAGCCGTGTATCCAGCGATTTCCGTGATCTTTCCAAGGCAATGGATGAAGGAAATGCGCTTGCAAAAATGGCACTCGAAGCGTATACCTATCGTGTTGCAAAATATATCGGTTCCTATGTGGCAGCAATGAACGGTGTGGACGTTATCGCATTCACTGCCGGAATCGGTGAGAATGACGGACGTGTCCGTGCCATGGTTGGTGAATATCTGGATTATTTGGGATGCGGAATCGATGCCGAAAAGAATGCAATCCGCGGGGAAGAAGTTATTATTTCCCGCCCCGACGACAAGGTTACCGTAATGGTAGTTCCCACCAATGAGGAACTTGCAATTGCACGCCAGACGGTTGCATTGGTATAATTAGGAAATAACAGGCGGTGCTTGGGGGAGCGCCGCCTTGTGAAAGATTATAAATCAATTCGCTAAAAATCGGGAAGGGGTTTCAGCTATGAAGATTTTAATCAAGGATATTATGACGATTCTGCCGGACCAGCGTGAAAAATTCGTGGTTCGGGAATGCAATGTTTATGTTGAAGACGACATTATCAAGGCCGTAATCGAATGCGATAAAAAGAAGGATACCAGAGCTCCTTTTTCCGATAAAACGGCGGACCATGTGATTTCCGGAAAAGACCGGCTTTTAATGCCCGGCATTATCAATTCGCATACTCATATCTATATGAATTTCATGCGTTGCTGTGGCGATGATTTAGCCTTTAATGACTGGCTTTTCAATACGATTTTCCCCATTGAAGACAAAATGACGGAGGAAGATGCATACTGGGGTACCCAGCTCGGACTTCTTGAAATGATTGAGAGCGGAACTACCGGTTTTATCGATATGAATTTAACCATGAATTCCTGTTGCGAAGCAATCAGCGAAGCAGGTCTTCGTGGTATTGTTTCCCGCGGGCTTGTCGGCTCCGGTCCGGAAGATGAAGGCGCAATCCAAAGAATTAAAGAAACCATGGAAGCCAGAGAGAAGTATCTGGATAACGATCTGATCGAAGTCTGCATGGGACCTCATGCTCCTTATACATGCGAGGAAAAATTGCAGCATTACATTGCGGACCTTGCAATGGAGTATAACATGAAAGTGAATATTCATTTATCCGAGAGCCGTGATGAAATCAAGAAAATCAAGAAAAAATACGGCGTCAGTCCGATTGCGCTTGCCGAAAGGGCGGGTCTTTTTAAGAACCGTACCATTGCCGCACATTGTGTACATATCACACAGGAAGATCTGGATATTCTGGCAGAGAACAATGTTACGGTGGCATCCAATCCGGTCAGCAACATGAAGCTCGGAAACGGACTTGCACCGGTTACCGCAATGATGAAAAAAGGAATCAATGTTGCACTTGGAACAGACGGTGCAGCAAGCAATAATACCTTAAATATGTTCCATGAACTTTCCGTTATGACACTGATTCATAAAGGAGCAACGGAGACCGCCCAATGCATCAGCGCAAAAGAAGGACTCCGCATGATTACCATGGCCGGCGCAAAGGCGATGGGAAAAGAGTATGAAATCGGTTCCATCGAAACCGGAAAGAAAGCGGATCTTATTATATTAAATACAAACACGGCATCCTTTATGCCGAGAAACGATTATATTTCCTCACTTGCATATTCCTGTAACGGTTCCGAAGTGGATACCGTAATTGTAAACGGAAAAATTCTTATGGAAAATCGTGAAGTTAAGACGCTTGATAAGGAAAAGATTTTCTATGAAAATGAGAAGATTATGAACCGTATCGTAAAGAAGTAAGAATGTACAGGGAAGTGATTGTTTCAATGACGAACGAAGAGATTTTAAGCAAAGTAGATCATACATTACTGGCGCAGGATGCCACCTGGGGACAGATTAAGCAGATTGTGGATGACGGTATCCGTTTTCAGACCGCGAGTGTCTGCATTCCTCCGTATTATGTGAAGGATGCGGTAAGATATGCGAAGGGAAAAGTAAAAATCTGCACCGTAATCGGTTTTCCGAACGGCTATTCCACGAGGGAAACGAAGTGCTATGAGGCCGCAAATGCCGTTGAAAACGGAGCGGATGAAATCGATATGGTAATCTGTGTCGGTGCCTTAAAGGATCAGAAGTATTCCGAAATTGAGGAAGAAATAAAGGATGTTAAGGCTGCCTGCGGAGATAAGATTCTGAAGGTAATTATCGAATGCTGCCTTCTTACAAAAGCCGAAATCAAAAAAATGTGTGAAATCGTTACCCGTGCAGGTGCCGATTATATTAAGACTTCAACCGGATTTTCCACCGGAGGAGCCACAAAAGAGGACATTGTTTTAATGAAGGCAAACGTTGGAGAAGGTGTTATGGTTAAGGCCGCCGGAGGAATTTCCTCCTTAGAGGATGCGGCGGAGTTTCTGTCACTCGGGGCTGACCGTCTCGGAACCAGCCGGATTGTTAAGATTCTTAAGAGTAACGGATAATTGAAAGCGATATGAATTTGCAGCTTTCGCAGGTATTTGTGAAAGCTGCAGATTGAAATCTTTTTTATTCTGATTTATTTGTTTTACATTTCATTTTTATTCAGGAACGCAACGCTCGTTGCAATGAATTACCCGAATTTGTTTAGCATAATTTTTTTCAAAGCAGTTAATACTGTAAGGAAAGTCTGTTTTTATTATTCTGTTTTTAAAATTATTATATTTTTTTAAAAAATCTGTTTTTCAATTTCTGATCTGTCTGCGGTATTCAAACGGCAGTTCTTTTGCCGTGTCAGATTTCATTTCATTGTAGTTTCAGGTAAATTTAGGGATTCATTTTAACAGTGAGGTAAATAATATGAGGAAACGATTAAAAATAGTCTCCATGACGGTGTTTTTAATATGCTTATCAGCCACAATCGGTTGTAATACAAATGCTGTGAACCGGTCGAAAGAAAAAGATTTAAAAGCCGGAATCATGCAGGAGGAAAAATCAGAAATCGAAAACGTAGAATCGGAGGATGGGGAGGAACAAAGTAGTGAGTTAAAAAGAAACGCCTTGAAACCGGAAACGGGAGGCGTCGTTTCAAATTTAGATTCGTCCGGTAATGATCCGGCAGGCAGGAAAAAATCGACCGTCAATATAAAGACGGGCAGCAAAGATTCAATCGTCGGTGCCGCGACCGCCACGGCAAATAACCGGATAAGTAATGAAAAGGATGGTTTAAAAGGAAATATGAAAGATAATGCAAAAGTCGGTTCGAAGGACGATACAAAAGATAATTCGAAAGACAATACAAAAGAAAGTAAAAAAGCGGACGCAAAGGATAGCTTGGATGTTAATTCGAAAGACAATCCCAAAGACAGCGAAAAGGATGGTACAAAAGCAGTCAATCAGAGAAAGTCAGCAGGAAACAACGAAACTTCCAACCGTTTGATTCCGGGAGTAAATGCACCTGCATTTATTGGAACTGCAAACGGGACGGGAACAGGCGAGTACTCAGGGCAGGGAAAGAATCCCGAAATCACCTATTCGGAGAACTCTGTGGAGGATGAAATGTATGGTGCGTTTCTTTTGGAAAAGGGGATGGTTCGGATTTGTACGGGGGCCGGCGAGGATTTTACATCCGTAAAGGATCCGGAAACCGGAAAGGAGGCATTTTTAACCGGCTCTCCGGAGGTTTCCGTAATCGGCAGAACCGATAACGGATGGTGGCATATCAGAAAATATTCGTCATTAGGACCGTTATCGGAAAAGATGAT
>CACZRH010000103.1 GCA_902783455.1 uncultured Lachnospiraceae bacterium
AAACGAGAAATCGTTTCCTTTCTTTTCTATACCATTCACCCTGAAAAAAATACCGAATACCGATTTTTTGTGACAAAACATATCGAAAAGACTATGATAAAACTACAAGTAAACGATATGCGCATATCGGAGGAATGAAAATGATATTTAAGCTGAATATAGACAGGGATTGCAGGGAAGAAGTTATTGCAAATGTTCATGAACGAACGCCTTTAATCAATGAAATCGAAAGGCTGGTTTTGCAGGACGGAACACCGGATCAGATAACGGGCTATACGGAAGATGAAATCGTAATGCTGGATATCCGGGAGATAGAATGTTTTACGGTTGAGGATGAAAAAACTTACGCCGTATACAAAAAAGGAAAGAGGTATCTGATTCGAAAGCGTCTGTACGAGCTGGAAGAAATGCTTCCCGGAGATTTTGTCAAATTAAGTAAATCGGCAATCGCAAATCGAAGTAAAATCGTAAAATTCAAGGTACAGTTATCCGGTGCGGTGGATGCGGTTTTTGAAAGCGGAAACGTGGAGTGTATTTCCAGAAGATGTTTTGCGGAGCTGAAAAGGAGATATGGATTATGAAAAAATTTATGCTGGAATTTTGTAAAAGAGGTCTTATGTTTGCAGCGGGCGGCCCGCTTATCACGGCAATCGTATGGTTTTGTCTGCATGCGGCTGGTAAGGTGGAAACCTTTACGGTAAACGAAGTGGTACTGGCAATTGTTTCGACCACGCTTATGGCATTTGTGGCAGCGGGGATTTCCGTAATCAATCAGACGGAAAACGTTCCGAAGGCTTTTGCGACATTAATCCAGGCATCCGTTTTATATGTGGATTATTTAGGATTCTATCTTTTAAACGGCTGGATTCCGGTAAGTAAAATCTGGATTTTCACGTTGATTTTTGCAGCCATATTTGCAGTGACCTGGCTGATTATTTATCTTTCCGTCAAAGCAAAAGTCGATAAAATGAATAAGCTGCTTGAAGGGAAATAAAAAACGCAAACGAAAGAGGTTGATTTCAATGACAGAGAATAAAAGAAGACATTATCTGGATAATATCCGCTGGTGTATTACAATTGTAGTTATTTTATATCATGTCCTTTATATGTATAATGCAGAAGGCATTGTGGGAGTGGTTGGAAAAATCACGAACTGTGACGTGCAGTACTGGGATGCGTTTCAGTATATGGTTTATCCGTGGCTTATGCCAATTTTCTTTATCGTATCCGGCATCAGCGCAAAACTATATTTAGACCATCATACCGCTAAAGAATTTGCGAAAGATCGTACCAGGCGATTACTTATTCCGACAACACTGGGACTGATTGCATTCGAGTTTGTACAGGGATTATTAAATATGCAATTGAGTGATGCTTATGAAACCATGTCAGCGCAGCCGTTCCCGGGCAATGTAATCGGAGTGACGATAGCAGCGGTTTTATCCGGCATCGGAGTACTTTGGTATATGCAGCTTCTGTGGTTAATTTGTATGATTCTTTTGCTGATCCGCGTAATTGAAAAAGGACGTTTATTAAAAATCGGCGCCAAGACACCGACCTGGATGATTTTCCTTTTTGTACTCCCGGTATGGGGAGCCGGACTAATCTTGAATACCCCGATTATTGTTGTATACCGGCTGGGATTTTATCTGGCATTCTTCCTTTTAGGATACTATGTATTTTCAAATGAGGAAGTGATGGAGCGAATTAAAAAGATTTTCCCGGTATTTGCCGTGATCGCTGTAGCATGCGGCGTGGCATTTGTAATCCTGTATTTCGGACAGAATTATGCGGATAAGCCGATTAACCGCGGACCTCTTTATGCAGCATATGCGTACTTCGGAAGTCTGGCAATCCTAACCGGTTTTGCAAAATACTTTGATTTTACAAATACGTTCTGCTCTTTCATGAGTAAGAAAAGCCTCGGACTTTATATGTTCCACTATCTTGGAATTTCAGCGGTTGCGGTGTTCCTTGCAAAGCGCGGAATTCTGCCGGCGATTGTAATCTATCCGCTGTCACTGCTGGCTGCTTTTGCAACGGGATTCGGCGTATATTGGCTGATTTCATTAATTCCCGGATATCGCTGGGCAGTACTTGGCATGAAGAAAAAGTGAACCGATTGAATATTCGGATCTGACGATAGCTCAGGAATTGTAGTCATAGTTTTGCGGGGGCGGGAAAAATTCCCGT
Source organism: uncultured Lachnospiraceae bacterium (assembly GCA_902783455.1). Lineage (GTDB taxonomy): Bacteria > Bacillota > Clostridia > Lachnospirales > Lachnospiraceae > UBA3766. The sequence continues at coordinate 2,194 of CACZRH010000103.1, forward strand.
TACTTGATTGACAAATGAAAAAAAGTGAAGTATAGTATCGTTTGAAAAGGCAATGGCGTCTTTTGCAGTTAACCTGCAGAAGGCGTCTTTTTTTTGCATTTTAAACAGTCAAATCCTCATTTTATCGGGAGGCAGTGTTATGAATGAAAGTGACAATCAAAACAGAAATCAGGGTTTATACGATCCTTCCTTTGAACACGATAACTGCGGTATCGGCGCAGTCATTGATATCAAAGGAAGAGCGAGTCACAAGCTGGTCAGTGATGCGTTATGTATCGTGGAAAATTTAGAGCACAGAGCCGGAAAAGATGCAGAAGGAAAGACCGGTGACGGCGTCGGAATACTTACTCAGATTCCGCATGAGTTCTTTGTGAAAAAATGCAAAGAGCTTGGTTTTACGTTGCCCGGAAAGCGTCAGTATGGTGTCGGTTTCTTTTTCTTCCCGCAGGAAGAGTTTAAAAAACGCCAGGCGAAATCCATGTTTGAGACTATCGTACGAAAAAGCGGACTTCAGATTCTCGGCTGGAGAATGGTCGAAACCAATCCGTCCGTTCTCGGAAGTAAAGCGCTTGAATGTATGCCCTGCATTATGCAGGTATTTATCAATCGTCCGAAGACTGCAAAGACCGATCTGGATTTTGACCGTATGCTTTACGTGATTCGCCGTGAGTTTGAGCAAAGTGCGGATGCAACCTATATTCCTTCTTTATCCTGCAGAACGATTGTCTATAAGGGCATGTTTTTAGTAGGACAGCTGCGTACATTTTATAAGGATTTACAGGATGAGGATTATACCTCTGCAATTGCAACCGTACACTCGAGATTTTCAACGAATACAACCCCGAGTTGGAGAAGAGCGCATCCGAACCGCTTAATTGTTCATAACGGTGAGATTAATACAATTAAGGGAAATGCCGATAAAATGCTTGCCCGCGAGGAAACCATGCATACCAATGCATTCTCGGAAGAAGATATGACAAAGGTACTTCCGGTTATTTCACAAAGCGGATCGGACTCCGCGATGCTTGATAACGTACTGGAATTCCTTATGATGAGCGGAATGGATCTGCCTTTGGCTGCCATGATTACAATTCCGGAACCGTGGGCACACAATGATACGCTTTCTTTGGAAGAAAGAGATTTTTATGCATACTATTCCACCATGATGGAACCGTGGGACGGCCCGGCTTCGATTTTATTCTCCGACGGAGATATTATGGGTGCGATTCTGGACCGCAACGGTTTAAGACCTTCGAGATACTATGTGCTGGATGACGGAAGACTGATTCTTTCATCGGAAGTCGGTGTTCTGCCGCTTGATGAAAGCCATATCGTGAAGAAGGAACGTCTCCATCCCGGCAAGATGATTTTAGTGGATACAAGAGTCGGAGAAATTTTGGAAGATCATCAGATCAAGGAACGCTATGCACATAAGGAGCCGTATGGAGAGTGGCTTGACGGAAATCTTCTTCATCTGAAGGATATCAAAATCCCGAATAAGAAGGTAAAACATTACGATAAAGCGGAACGCGAGCTTTTGCAGAAAGCATTCGGTTATACCTATGAGGATTACCGGGAAGGTATTTACGGAATGGCATTAAACGGAATCGAGCCAATTGGTGCCATGGGTGTGGATACGCCGATTGCCCTTTTGTCAAAGCAATACCAGCCGTTATTCTATTATTTCAAACAGTTATTTGCGCAGGTTACCAATCCGCCTATTGATGCGGAACGCGAAAAAATCGTAACCTCGGGATCTTTATATGTCGGAAAAAACGGAAATCTTCTTGAAGAGAAACCGGAAAACTGTCACATGCTAAAAATCCAGAATCCGATTCTTACGGATCTTGATTTATTAAAGATTGAAAATATGCAAAAAGAGGGATTCAAGACGGCGGTAGTATCCATCCTTTATTACAAGGGAACTGCCATGAAGCGCGTACTGGATCATCTTTTCATGAAAGTGGATAAAGCCTATAAAGAAGGAGCAAATATCCTGATTCTTTCGGACCGGGGCGTGGATGCAAACCATGTTGCGGTACCTTCCCTTCTTGCTGTTGCGGCTGTCCATCAGTATCTGGTTCGTACCAAGAAAAGTACGGCAATGTCCATTATTCTGGAATCCGGAGAACCGAGACAGGTGCATCATTTTGCAACGCTTTTGGGATACGGAGCTTCGGCAATCAATCCGTATCTTGCGCATGCAACCATTGAAGAATTAATCGATGACGGTCTTTTGGAGAAAGAATATTCGGCAGCAGTTGATGATTATGATCATGCAATTCATCAGGGTATCATCAAGATTGCATCCAAAATGGGTATCTCTACGATTCGTTCCTATCAGGGAAGCAAGATGTTTGAGGCAATCGGTATTTCGGAAAAAGTGATTGAGGAGTACTTTACCGGAACAGTAAGCCGTATCGAAGGAATTACACTTGAGGATATAGGAAGAAGTGCTGAAGAGCAGCATAATCTTGCATTTGATCCGTTAGGTCTTCCGGTGGATGCGCATCTTACTGCATTCGGACGGCATAAATCAAGAAGCGGAGGAGAGGATCATCGTTATAATCCGCGTACCATTCATATGCTTCAGTTATCCACACGCGAAGGCGATTATTCCAAATTCAAGGAGTATACCGCAATGGTGGATGCGGAAGAAACCGGTTATTTAAGAAGCTATATTGATTTTAACTTCCCGGAAAAAGGAATTGATCTAAGTGAAGTTGAGTCTGTGGAATCCATTGTGCAGCGTTTCAAAACCGGTGCAATGTCCTATGGTTCGATTTCCGAGGAAGCACATGAAACGCTTGCGATTGCAATGAATCATCTGCATGGTAAATCAAATTCCGGTGAAGGCGGAGAGAGTGATGAACGTATTGCATCCGCCGGAACAAAGGATGACAGAAGTTCCGCAATCAAGCAGGTTGCAAGCGGACGTTTCGGTGTGACCAGCAAATATTTAGTCAGTGCAAGAGAATTGCAGATTAAAATGGCGCAGGGTGCAAAACCCGGTGAAGGCGGACATCTTCCCGGAAAGAAGGTTTATCCGTGGATTGCTAAAACCAGACATTCCACACCGGGCGTATCCTTAATTTATCCGCCTCCGCATCATGATATCTATTCCATCGAGGATTTGGCGCAGTTAATATATGATTTAAAAAATGCAAATAAAAATGCGAGAATTTCCGTTAAGCTCGTATCCGAAGCAGGAGTCGGAACCGTTGCGGCAGGTGTTGCCAAAGCGGGTGCGCAGGTAATCTTAATTTCCGGTTATGACGGAGGTACCGGTGCGGCGCCGCTTAGTTCCATCCACAATGCCGGTCTTCCATGGGAACTCGGTCTTGCTGAAACCCATCAGACGCTGGTGCAAAACGGTCTTCGTAAATCAGTTCGGATTGAAACGGACGGAAAACTTATGAGTGGCAGGGATGTTGCCATTGCGGCTATTTTAGGAGCTGAGGAATTCGGCTTTGCAACCGCTCCTTTGGTTACCATGGGGTGTGTCATGATGCGTGTCTGCCATCAGGATACCTGTCCGATGGGAATCGCTACCCAGAATCCGGAGCTTCGTAAACGCTTTGCCGGAAAGCCGGAATATGTTGAGAATTTTATGCGCTTTATCGCAGAAGAACTTCGTGAATATATGGCCCGTCTCGGTGTGAAATCCATAGAGGAGCTGGTTGGCAGAACGGACCTTTTAAAAGAGAAATATCCTACAAATGTAGTTGGAACCATACCTGATTTGAGTAAAGTATTAATGGATATGTCCAAAACAGACCGTGCGGAATCCGTCTTTGATGCATCGAAGGTTTATGATTTTAAACTGGAAGAAACCATGGATGAGAAATGTCTGTTATCCGAGAAATCCATTCTGGCATCCTTAAAGAGCGGAAAGAAGAGTGAGATTAGCGTATCCATAACGAACACGGACAGAACCTTCGGTACTCTTCTTGGAGCAGAGATTACAAGAAACTATCCGGAAGGTCTTTCGGAAGATACCATACGGATTAATTGTTCCGGTTCCGGTGGACAAAGCTTCGGAGCATTCATCCCGAAAGGGTTAACACTTTCGATTATCGGTGACAGCAACGATTATTTCGGAAAAGGATTATCCGGTGGAAAGCTGATTGTTCATGCACCGGCTGAGGCAAAGTACGATCCTTCGGAAAACATCATTATCGGAAACGTGGCACTTTATGGTGCAACAAGCGGTGAAGCATATATTGCCGGTATGGCGGGAGAAAGATTCTGTATCCGTAACTCCGGTGCAACTGCAGTAGTGGAAGGTGTCGGAGAGCACGGATGTGAATATATGACCGGTGGCCGCGTGCTGATTCTCGGTACAACCGGAAAGAATTTTGCTGCCGGAATGAGCGGTGGTGTAGCATATGTTCTGGATGAGGAGAATCATCTCTATCGGAACTTAAACAAACAGCTTGTCAATATGGAAACTCCGAAAGAAGAGGATCTGGAAGTTATAAAGGACATGCTTGCAAAACATGTGGCAAATACCGGTTCGAAGAAAGCAAAGAAGATTTTGGATGAATTTGAGACCTACTCGGTTCATTTTAAGAAGATTATTCCGGGTGATTATGAAAAGATGATGTCCTGCATCGCAAAATACGAAAAGCAAGGCCAGGCACCGGAAGATGCGAAACTGAGTGCATTCAACGAAATCATGTCACAAAAATGACACATGGTGACGGGGATAGTGTGTCACTTCCCAAATGACACCCGGTGACGGGGATAATGTGTCATAATGCAGAATAAACATAGAGCTTATATAGAAGGCTTATACAGGAGGCTTATATGGGAAAAGCTACAGGATTTATGGAATATAAAAGAGAGAACGGTCCGGTGATCGCGGAAGAGGAAAGAGTGAAGGGCTTTGAAGAGTTTCACGAAAGACTTTCCACGGAAGAACAACAAAAGCAGGGCGCGAGATGTATGGACTGCGGTGTGCCGTTCTGTCAGGCAGGTTGCATGCTTGCGGGGATGATGTCAGGATGTCCGCTGCATAACCTTGTGCCGGAATTAAACGATTTGGTATTCCGTGGCTGCTTTGAACAGGCATACGAAAGACTTTCGATTACCCATAGTTTCCCGGAATTTACTTCAAGAGTCTGTCCGGCGTTATGTGAAGCTGCCTGTACCTGCGGATTGCATACGGATCCTGTTTCCACGAAGGAAAATGAAAAAGCCGTAATCGAGTATGCATTCGAACATGGTCTTGTGAAAGAGGGAGTACCGGAAGTACGAACCGGTAAAAAAATAGCAGTCATCGGAAGCGGCCCTTCCGGTCTTGCTACGGCCCAGCTTCTAAATCGCAGAGGTCATGAAGTTACCGTATTTGAAAGAAATGACAGAATCGGCGGACTGCTTCGATACGGAATTCCGAACATGAAACTCGATAAATCCGTCATCGACCGAAGGGTGAAGATGATGGAAGAGGCGGGTGTGAAATTTGTCGTAAATGCCAATATTGGTTTTGTGGGGGCAGATTCAAATTGTACTACAGTTGTAGAATTAAAAAATCAATATGATGCAATCGTTCTTGCATGCGGAGCGTCTCATCCGCGTGATATCAATGCGCCCGGAAGGGATGCAAAAGGAATCTACTTTGCAGTAGATTTCTTAACACAGGTTACAAAAGCTCTTTTGGACAGCGATTTTAAAGATATTCCGTATGAACTTGCAAAGGATAAGGACGTAGTGGTAATAGGCGGCGGTGATACCGGAAACGACTGCGTGGGAACATCCATCCGACTTGGTGCAAAATCGGTTACACAACTTGAAATGATGCCGAAGCCTTCCGAAACGAGACTTCCGAATAACTCCTGGCCGGAGTGGCCGCGGGTATTAAAAACCGATTACGGTCAGGAAGAAGCCATCTGGAAATTCGGAGAGGATCCGAGAATTTATCAGACCACCGTAAAAGAATTTATAAAAGATGAAGATGGAAATTTAAAGGAACTTGTTCTGGTTTCCCTGGAATCGAAAAAAGATGAAAAAACAGGACGGTTCCAAATGGTTCCGATTGAAGGCAGTGAGAAAACCATTCCGGCCGGGCTTGTTTTGATTGCAGCCGGTTTCCTGGGAAGCGAACAGTATGTAACAGAAGCCTTCGGTGTGGAAACAGACGGAAGGACGAATGTAAAAACGGAGAAAGATAGCCATCGCACTTCGATTGAAGGAATCTATACGGCCGGCGATATGCATATCGGTCAGAGTCTGGTGGTTCGTGCAATCGCAGAAGGAAGGGCCGCAGCGGCAGAAGTAGACAGGGATTTAATGGGATATACGAATCTGCCCCAATAGATGAATATTATGTGTTTTTTGTGACACAGGCCGGTTTTTGTGTTACTCTTTATTTCGGTAGATTTTTTATGTCATAATAGTCTGCCATGTATGGAGAGGATACCTATGAAAAAATCGGATTACGTTAAAGAGGATAATGCCATGGATGCTTATGAACTCAATGAAGTAATGAAATATATCGAAGAAGAGGATGCAAAGTTTATTCGTCTTGCATTCCGTGATGCATTCGGTGTACAGAAAAATATTTCCATTATGCCGGGACAGGTCCCCAGGGCTTTTGAAGAAGGGATTCCCGTGAATGCAAGGGAAATAGCAGGTTTTGAAAACAGCCTGCACGGTCTTTTGTACCTAAAACCCGATGCATCGACGCTTACCGTTCTTCCATGGAGACCGGACAGAGGAAAAGTACTTCGTATGTTCTGTGACTTGTATACACCGGACGGAAATCCGTTTGAGCTTGATACAAGAGTGATTCTGAAGAATGCAATTGAAAAGGCAAATGCTGCCGGTGTCGAATTCCGCTTCGGGTCGGAAACGGAATTTTATATTTTTAAGAAAGACGAGGACGGAAATCCGACAAAGGAACCCTATGATGAGGCCGGCTACATGGATATTGCACCGCTTGACCGATGTGAAAATATCCGCCGTGAGATTTCTCTTACCATTGAACGTATGGGACTGACACCGGAGAGATCCCATCATGAAAGAGGACCCGGACAGAATGAGATTGATTTCCATTTCGGAAAACCGTTAAAAGCGGCAGACCAGGAGATTACTTATAAAATGGTAGTCAGTACGGTTGCGGATCGCAACGGTCTGGTTGCCGATTTTTCACCGATGCCCTTATCGGATAAACCGGGCAACGGTTATCACATCAATATCTATGCAACGGATAAGGACGGCAACGACGTCGTCAAATACGTTGCTGCAGGAATCATGGACAAAATCCGTGACATAACCATTTTCTTGAATCCCGCAGAGGCTTCCTATACCCGTTTCGGTAATTCCACGGCACCGGATAAAGTCAGCTGGTCGAACGATGGAGATACGGAACTGATGTATGTGGAACCGTATATGGGCAGAGTGCGTGCGGAGCTTCGTTCTCCGGATGCATCCAGCAATCCGTATCTTGTATATGCGCTTTTGATTTATGCAGGACTTGACGGGATTGAAAAAAAATTATCACTTCCTGAGACGATGAAGGAAGGCGCAATGCTTCCGAAATCACGTAAGGAAGCGGTTCGTATTGCACAGGAGAGTTCTTTTGTGAAGAAAGTGCTTCCTGCTGAAATTATTGAAGAGTATATCCTGTAATTACGTAACGGAACGGATGGATAAAACTACAATTGTAGTTTTATAGGGTTATCCTGAAAATTTCTGATATACAAAAGAAAGAGAATATATGCCGGGTAGTGAACAGCGACGAAATAACATATTGGTCGTGTCGGGCTCGGATCAGTTCGATGCAAAGGTGCACAAGGCTCTTCCTGAAAAGGGTCTGGTTTTTGTTGATAAAAAGAAAACAGCAACCCTTGCAAGACGTGCACTTTTGGAAAAACGTTATGAACTGGTTATCATTAATGCCCCACTGTCTGACGAAATGGGTTATGATCTTGCAATGGATATCGTGGAAGAATACGGATCCTCTGTTATTATTGCAACGCCTCCGGAAATCTATGATTCTATATGGGATTACGTAGCCGATTACGCGATTATGGTTATTTTAAAACCGTTAGATCCCGATCATATTTCCAAAGGAATCCGGTTTTTGCTTGCTTCACAGGACCGCATGAAGCAGTATGTGGAACAGATGCAGAAGCTGGAGGATAAGATGGAGGAAGTAAAGCTTGTAAGTCAGGCGAAGATTCTTTTGATGGAACAGAAACATATTTCTGAAAAGGAAGCACATCGTTTAATCGGCAAGGAAGCCATGGATCACGGTGTTTCTAAAAAAATGGTAGCGAGAAGTATTATTGATACCTACGGATGATGCGTTTATAGAAAACTACAGTCTGTGCAAAAACAATTTAAAAATTGCAATAAAAAATATTAAAAAAAGTTATAAAAAAGTGTTGACAAGAAAAAACGATAGGTGTATTTTAATTCGTGTAAAGGCAATGGCGTCTTTGAGAATACTTCTCGAAGGCGCATTTTTTTATGCACACTCCCGCATATGAAAATGAAATCCTTTCAAAGATCCGGAACTTTGAAAGAGCCCCTTTACAAAAATAAAATATTAATTCATGACAACGGCGTCATTCCAAAGAGTATAGGTTTGGGATGGCGCTTTCTCATTGAAAGGAGAACATTATGGAAACAGTTAAAGAGTATTTCGGATGTAACGTATTTGATGACAGAGAAATGAAAGCCAATTTACCGGCAAAAGTTTATCAGTCACTGAAGAAAACGATAGATGAAGGAGCAGTTTTAGATGTCAGTGGAGCGAATATCGTGGCTGAGGCCATGAAAGAATGGGCACTTAAAAAAGGTGCAACCCATTACACACACTGGTTTCAGCCGTTAACCGGAATCACCGCAGAGAAGCATGATTCCTTTATCAGCCCTTCACCCGACGGCGGTGTAATCATGGAGTTCTCCGGAAAGGAACTGATTAAGGGTGAGCCCGATGCATCTTCCTTCCCGACCGGCGGAATCAGAGCTACGTTCGAAGCAAGAGGATATACAACCTGGGATCCTACCTCCTATGCATTCATCAAAGGCAAAACACTTTGCATACCGACAGCGTTTTGTGCATATGGCGGACAGGCACTTGATAAAAAGACACCGCTTCTTCGTTCCATGGAAGCATTGAATACCCAGGCACTAAGAATTTTAAGACTGTTCGGAAACGATACCGCAAAGAGAGTTACCTCATCGGTAGGACCGGAGCAGGAATACTTCTTAATCACCAAGGAAATGTATGACAAACGTCTCGATCTTCGAATGAGCGGCAGAACCTTATTCGGAGCAAAGGCACCGAAAGGGCAGGAGATGGATGATCATTACTTCGGAATCATTAAGCCGAGAGTACAGGCTTATATGGAGGAATTAAACCAAGAACTTTGGAAACTTGGAATTCTTGCGAAAACAGAGCATAACGAAGTAGCACCTTCCCAACATGAGCTGGCTCCGATTTATACAACTACAAATGTAGGTACGGATCATAACCAACTGACAATGGAAATCATGCAAAAGATTGCTTTAAAGCACGGACTTGTATGTCTCCTTCATGAAAAACCTTTTGCAGGAGTAAATGGAAGCGGTAAGCATAACAACTGGTCGATTTCCACCGATGAAGGACAAAACCTCTTATCACCCGGTGCAACACCTTATGAAAATGCACAATTCTTATTATTCCTCTGTGCAGTAATCAAAGCAGTTGATGATTATCAGGATCTTTTAAGACTTTCCGTTGCAACCGCAGGTAACGATCACAGATTAGGAGCAAATGAAGCTCCTCCCGCAGTAGTATCCATGTTCTTAGGAGATGAACTTCAGGGTGTACTCGATGCGATTGAAAATGATACACCGTATGCCGGAGCAGAAAAGACAAAAATGCAACTCGGCGTGGATGTTCTTCCGTTATTCAACCGCGATACCACAGATCGAAACCGTACCTCACCGTTTGCATTTACCGGAAACAAATTCGAATTCAGAATGCTCGGTTCTTCCAACAGCATTGCATGTGCAAACATCATGCTGAATGCAGCGGTTGCTGAATCATTAAAAATATATGCAGATCGTCTGGAAGGTGTGGATGATTTTGAAACCGCACTTCATGAGATGATTAAAAAGACCATCAAGGATCA
>CACZRH010000104.1 GCA_902783455.1 uncultured Lachnospiraceae bacterium
AACCGCAGATGAAATCATGAATATCATCCGCGAAGACAATGAGGAAGAACGAAGGAAGCGAATGCTCGAAAAAGCATCGTTAAACATCGGAAAGGAATGTCCCGCTGATGAAGGGGAGAATGGCAGGAAGAATTTTTCTGTAAATGACGGCGGGAAGGATATTTCTGTAAAGAACAGCAGAAAAGATATTTCTGCAAAGGACGATGTCGAAACCAAGGGGGAAAGCTCTGCTGCAGAGCCTTCTCCTTCCCTGGAGGATTTTGCAAACAGTTTAGATGACGATGAGGAGGATACATAATATGGATCGGATTGATATGAAAGATGTAATGGAAATGGGCCCCGGATATTCCGTATATATTAAAAACAACTTAAAAAAGACCGTAATCGGCCAGGAAGACTATATCAATGCCTTATCAGCCTCTGTCAGTAACTTCATCCGCTTTGGCGATAATAAGCCCGTGATTTTGGTGGTAGGTCCGACGGGATCCGGCAAGACATTCGCGATTATGGAGATTGAACGGCAGGGGCTGATTCCGGAACCGTTCACGTTCTTTTATAACGACGTGTCATCAATCACGGAAACCGGATTCACCGGCGACAGTGTTGATGGAATTATAAAAGGCTACCTGGATAAATGCGAACGGGAAGATAACACCGAAGCACGCGGAATCATTTTTTTGGATGAGTTTGATAAGAAGGTATGTGCTTCTTACGACTCCAACGGCACGAATAACAACGCACACGTGATGGGTGAGATGTTAAATCTTATTTCCGGGAAAAAAACGGTATCTCTGGAAAAAAGGAGTCATCCTTTTTCCACGCAGACAGAGTTTGACAGCAGCAAAGTAATGTTTATACTGGCCGGTGCTTTTACGGAGCTTGATGCCTTGGAATCCGAAAGGATGAAAACTCCTCTTGGGTTCGAAAGAGCAAAAGAATCAAAAGCATTTGACGGAATCGATTACGATTTAAAGCATAAATTAATTGAGATCGGCTGCATTCCGGAATTGGTCGGAAGGATTACAGCCTGCGTGAGATTAAAAAAACTGACAAGAAAACAGCTCAAAGCTTTATTTCTTTTTCCTGACAACGGATATCTGGATCAGAAAAAGAAGCAGTTACGAAGGAATAATATCGACCTTGAAATAAGCAGGGAAGCAATCGAATACATTGTGGATTTTGCTTTAAGGGAAGATACCGGAGCCAGATCGATTCAATCCGTCTTGGATACCATCCTCCTTCCTGCCGAGTTAAATGCGATTGAACAGGAAGCGAATATTCGATTGGAATTAGAGAACGAAAGAGTAGAGGTTAAATATGAAGGACGAACGAAGAACATTTAACGGGGACGAGGAATTTCATACACACATTCTTTGTCCGTTGAAAGAGCATATAGACTGCGAGGACAGTATTTCACTGGCTTATATTCAAAGGGATCGTCTTTATATAACCTACGGGGCCCTCAGAAAAGTAATGTTCCCGATCCGGGTATACAGAGAGAATCAAAAAACGGTATTTGAAGCAGCCCTTTTAATCGGTAGAGTGGAAAACATCCCGTATAATCAGACACAGGCAGGCCTTCTTTTTGAACGAATCGGAAAATACTTAGAAAACGATGTGGATAAGGATCGGTATTTAAAACCCCGGATTCGCCTTACCGAAACGGTTTTGGAACAAAAACATGCATTGTATGTACTTAAAAGCGCAAAAAAATATAAATTCATTCCGGGTGAAGAAGAGGTAATAGAAGACTATTCCCGGTTTGTACGCAAGATTCTTCGAATCCACCAGAATATTCAGTTAATCATACAGGGCAAAAAAGAAGCGATGCCGGAGTATTTGGAACCGGCAACGGATTATATCAGTAAGCAAATCCGGAAATGCGGCAGAAATTTTACCCGGAAATCCAAAAATCATTTAACTTTTGATTTTGGTAAATACAGTATTTACATCCTTGTTGATGATTACATAGAGATTTTAAGCCATCTCTCAGACAACATAAAAACGCAATCCGTGAATAAAGTTCTTGATATCCTGAATGAAGAAAATATGCTGTCATCGGAGGGCAGCTGTTACTACATGTTTCCGCTCATTAATTGTGTTGTCATAAACAGAGTGGTGGGGCGGACGGAAGATGTGTTATGCAATATCCATTATGGGTATATCCTGGAAAAAATGATTATTGAAACTAAGAAGCTGATTGGAACACTTGAACCGTATTTTCAAACGGAATAAAACAATATGGTATTATATTACTGTTTAAAGGAGCAATAAATATTCATGATAATCGATTCGCATTTCCATCTGGCAATTGATGGCTACAACAACACATTTTCGTACTTAGACGGGACGAATGGCATACCTCTGGTTCGTCCTGCGGTAAGACGCAAGAAATTGCTGGAAGAGTATAAAAAGAACGGAATAGTAACATTCATCGATCCGGCAATCGGAATGTCCTATAATGAACGCTCGTTGCAGCTTTACAACGAATTAAGCGGAACCTGTCAGTACTACAGGGCAGTTGGCAACCACCCCGGAAAATGCTTTGATCCGGATTCGTACTACGAAAGGATTTACACTGCAAACGGTATAGAATTAAGCAAAAGACACATGGGCATCTTTGCCAGATGGAAGATGCGTTATAAACTTGATGAATATGCCGGGCATGAGAGCGTTATTGCAATCGGAGAATGCGGATTTGATTACCGGAAAGGCAGGAACAATCACTTAATCGAGCAAAAGCGATGGTTTGTCTATCAAATCAGGCTTGCGGATCGTTTCGGGCTTCCTTTAATCCTTCATATCAGGGATTCGGCAAAAAGAGCGATTTCCGTGCTTCGGAAGAATAAAGAATATCTGAATCACGGCGGAGTCTGGCATTGTTATAATGAGGATCCCAAGTGGGCAGAAATCATCACGCAGGAATTTGACCGATTTTACATCGGAATCGGCGGGTATCTTTTTCATGAACAGTACAGGGATAACATTGAAGCAAGTATTAAGATGCTCCCGTTGGAACGCATTCTTTTAGAGACGGACGGACCTTACTGTATGCCTCCAAATCCGAACAGGCTCCCGAAAACAAGATGGGAAACCGCTCTGAAAAACAGCAAAAAGAGTGCCGTTGTACAAACGATTTTGCGCGAAAAGAAATACCATCTGAACCGAAAGAAAAAACTGCTTTCCAACAAGAAATACAAAAAAGCAAGAAACAGCAGTCTGATTTTGCCGATGGTTATCAATCGGATCGCTGAAATCAAAGGTGTTTCGCCAAGCGTTGTAGAAGAAATTACATCGCAGAATGTAAAGGATTTGTTTAAAATATAATCAACCATGTTAAGGAGAGGTAAATGAAAAAGAATATTTTTCGAATCGTAATTGTATTTCTTTGTCTTGCTTGTTTCGTTTTTACCGGATGTCATTCCCGGAAAAAGTTAAGCCAAAAAGAAATCGATAAACGGACAAAGGAATTTGAAGCAGAACATCCGCTGAAGGAATGGGATACTTTGGAAAAAGCGGAGGATGCCGTGGGATTAACCCTTGGCGAAAAGCCGGAATTACCGGGCTATACGGAAAGCTACCAGACACTCGGTGATATTATCCAGGTAACTTATTCATCTCCGGAAAATACCATACGCCTTCGTGAAGCGAAATGGGATTCCTATCCCTATGAAAATATATCCGGGGATTTTACGAACTATGAATATGGTTATTTGGCAGGAGAGGGTATCTATCAGTATGAAATTCACGGGTTAAGCATAGATCAGGTTAAAATAGGTTCTTTCAATAATGGCCTCCCCCGGAATAAAGATGCTCTTTTGTATTCCATTCATTCCGAGAAGCCGTTACCCGATGCCGAAATGCAAAACCTTTGTAAAATCGTTCTCGACAATATAGATGCACTGGATAAGGATTAATAAAGTAAACTTTAGAAAATGACACAACATCCCCGTCACCAAGTTTCATTGTGTGCCAAATGTGTCAAAAAGAATCAACCATAAGGAGAATCATATATGCCAACTTACGTATGCTCAGACATTCATGGATATGCAGAGTTATTCTATACAGGATTAAAAAGAATTGACTTTAATGAAAGCAGGGATTATCTGTACATTCTCGGTGATGTAATAGACCGGGGTCCGGATGGAATGATACTCCTTACCTACATTAAAAACCACCAGGACTGTATGGATACATTAATCGGGAATCATGAACTGCTTATGCTCAACTCCGTTTCGTTAAGAGGGCTTCCGTTCTGCACCGGCCCGCAGAGTGAATTATGGCTTGATTATAACGGCGGAAGAGTGACTTTTGAAGCGTACAGAGATCTGTCCCGGGAAGAGAGGAAAGATCTTCTTGACTGGCTTAACAGCAGGTACCTGATAAAAACTCTGGAAGTTAACAACCAGCAATTTATCCTGACGCATTCAAATTACCTTCCGGAATGTGAGAATAAGAAGTTAAATGAAGTTCACGATGACGAAGCCTGGTCCATAGCCTGGAAGAGCATGTTCCGGTCGGAACCGGAAGTACAAATTCCGAACATCTATCAAAATTATTCGGAGAAAATGTTCATCACCGGTCATGTGCCGGTTTTCAGAGTATCCGCTCAGTTAAAAGAGTGTGAACCGTTAAATCCGGTATTCATTGAGCCAAACCTCTACAACATCGATGGCGGATGCTCGCTTGGAAAGTCCGAATTCTTCCGGAATGGATTGATTTTCTTAAGACTGGATGATATGCAGGTATTTCCGATTTATTTTAATGAAGTCTACAAGGATTAGACAGAGGAGAAAAAGAACAATGAAAAACACTAAGGCATATAAAAAATGTACCGGACTGATTGATCTGTTTTGCGATGTACCCAAAAGCAAAGCTGCGAGTCTGGAAATCCGGCTCGGCATAACCGGCAAAATCCACTTTTTGTATTCGGAATATCAAATGAATATCCTGAAATCTGTTCCCGATACAAAAGAAGCGTATAAAGAGTTTTATCGTTTTGAAGAAATCCGAAAGCTAAACAGGAATGCCTCCTTTGCCGTTTCGGACGATTATATTATGATTGCCGGTGAAATAAAGCCCGTCCCATTCGGTTTCGAAAAAAGAGAGTTCGAGGATGCTTTATTAGAATATTGTACCGGGAAGAACATCCCTGCCTGGAGAATCCGACGGGATGTTAACCCGACTCCGGAGGGAGTCTGTATTTTCAGCCATTTATAAAAAAGGATATTTAAAAAAGGGAATCACAAATGCAAAACATAGATACCATTGTAAAGACCGGTAAAAAGAAAGTGCGGGAATATATCGCTGATTCTGACAC
>CACZRH010000105.1 GCA_902783455.1 uncultured Lachnospiraceae bacterium
AAATAAATAAAACTACGCTCGTAGTACAATATAAAGGAACTACAAGCGTAGTTTTTTCATAGTAACCAATCGTTTTATTATGGATTTGATGGACAGATTTATTAGTTATAAGTGAGGATAAAAGATGAGTTTGAATGATGTTGTAAGTGCAGACCGTGTGCATATCGGTTTCTTCGGGATGCGTAATGCCGGGAAATCCAGCGTGGTAAATGCAGTAACGGGGCAGAGTTTAAGTGTGGTTTCACCGGTTGCCGGTACAACAACCGATTCCGTGAAAAAAGCTATGGAATTACTTCCGATCGGTCCGGTTGTGATTATTGATACACCGGGACTTGATGATGAGGGAGAATTAGGGCTGTTGCGTGTGGAAGCCGCAAAGAAGGCAATGGCTCAGATTAATCTGGCAGTGCTGGTTGTGGATGCAACGACGGGATTTCGGGAGAAAGATAAGGAACTCCTTAGCGATTTTAAAGAAAAGAATATTCCCTGTGTGATTGCACTGAATAAGAGTGATTTAAGTGAGGGGAAGGCACAGCCGGAACAGGACCAGGGAGCAGAAGCTTATCCCGAAGTAAAAACAGTATATACCTCAGCGGTAACCGGAGAGGGCATTCACGAATTAAAAGAGGCACTGGGAGATTTTGCTAAAGCAGTTCCGAAGAAAGAAAACTACCTGGTGGTGGATTTGCTGAATCCGGGAGATATTGTGATTTTAGTAACCCCGATTGATGAATCCGCACCGAAGGGTAGACTGATTTTGCCGCAGCAGCAGGTAATGCGGGAATTATTGGATTATCACTATGCGTTTATGACCTGTCAGGAGACGGAACTTGCCGAAACCATTACAAAACTTTCCGTAAAACCGAAGATGGTCATTACAGATTCCCAGGCATTTGAAAAAGTAGCGAAGGATACGCCAAAGGATATTCTTCTTACCTCTTTTTCCATTCTGATGGCCAGATATAAAGGAGGACTGAAATCCCAGATTCTCGGGGCAAGGAAATTATCGCAGATAAAGGACGGGGAAAGAATACTGATTTCCGAGGGCTGCACCCATCACAGACAGTGCAGGGATATCGGTACCGTAAAGATGCCGGGCTGGATTGAAGAGTATACCAAAGCAAAACCGGAATATGTTTTTACGTCCGGCGGGGATTTTCCGGAGGATTTAAGTGAAATTTCACTTATCGTTCACTGCGGCGGATGCATGTTAAACGAAGCGCAGATGAAAAGCCGGGTCATGGCTGCAAAGCAGGCTGGTGTTCCTATGGTTAATTATGGAATTGCGATTGCCGCAATGCACGGGATTTTAAGCCGCAGTTTAGAGGCTTTGCCGGAAATGCTTGAGCTGATTCGTTCTTAAGGAAATACATTTATTATTACGGTAATTGCGAAGTATTTATGGTACAATAAAGGTGATGCTTGTCACTGTTATAATAAAATAAACAAGGAGGTTTCTTATGGGAGTTACGAACGACATCATTTACGTGGGGGTAAATGATCACAAAATCGACCTTTTTGAAGGGCAGTATGTGGTACCAAACGGTATGGCATATAATTCTTATCTGATTATGGATGAAAAGATTGCGATTATGGATACCGTAGATCGCAACTTTACGCACGAGTGGCTTGATAATTTAGACAAGGCACTTGCCGGAAGAAAACCGGATTATCTGGTAGTGCAGCATATGGAACCGGATCATTCCGCAAATATTGCAAACTTTGTAAAGACCTATCCGGATGCAAAGATTGTTTCTTCCTCAAAGGCATTTGTTATGATGAAACAGTTCTTCGGGACTGATTTTGAGGATAAACAGGTGGTGGTTTCGGAAGGCTCCACATTGGAACTTGGAAAGCATGTCTTAAATTTCGTTGCGGCACCGATGGTACACTGGCCTGAGGTTATTATGACTTATGATTCTACGGACAAGGTACTTTTCTCAGCAGACGGATTCGGTAAATTCGGAGCACTGGATGTGGAAGAGGACTGGGCATGTGAAGCAAGACGTTATTATATCGGTATTGTCGGTAAGTACGGGGCGCAGGTTCAGGCGGTACTTAAGAAAGCTGCAAATCTTGATATTCAGATTATCTGTCCGCTTCACGGACCTGTATTAAGTGAAAACCTCGGATACTACATCGGTCTTTATCAGACATGGTCCACTTATCAGCAGGAAACCGAAGGTATCGTAATTGCATATACATCCGTTTACGGCAATACCAAAAAGGCTGTTGAAAAGCTTGCCGATCTGTTAAAGGAGAAGGGATGTCCGAAGGTTGTCGTAAACGATCTTGCAAGATGCGATATGGCTGAGGCTGTGGAAGATGCATTCCGCTATGGCAAAATCATCCTTGCCACGACAACGTATAATGCTGAAATTTTCCCGTTTATGCGTGAGTTTATCAATCATCTGACCGAGCGTAATTTCAGCAATCACAAGGTCGGACTGATCGAAAACGGAACATGGGCACCGATGGCTGCAAAAGTAATGACCGGTATGCTGGAAAAATGTAAGAATTTAACCTTTGCAGAAAATACCGTTCATATCAAATCCGCGTTAAATGAGGAAAGCAGTGCACAGCTGGAGGCTTTGGCAGAAGAATTCTGCGGTGAGTATCAGGCAAGAAAGAGCGAGACGGCAAACAAGAATGATCTTCGCGCACTCTTCAATATCGGTTATGGTCTGTATGTGGTAACTTCAAATGATGGAAAGAAAGATAACGGCTGCATTGTAAATACCGTAACACAGGTGACCAGTTCGCCGAACAGAATTGCAGTTACCATTAACAAGGACAATTATACGCATCATGTTGTTCAGCAGATCGGAATCATGAATGTAAACTGTCTTTCCGTAAAAGCTCCTTTTGCCATATTCGAAAAGTATGGTTTCCAGAGCGGCAGAACTGTGGATAAACTTGCGGATGTGGAAGAAATGCGTTCCGATAACGGACTCCGTTTCCTTCCGCAGTATATCAATGCTTTCTTCTCCTTAAAGGTGGAGAATTACATGGATCTCGGAACACATGGCATGTTTATCTGCTCCATTACGGAAGCCAGAGTAATCAATAAAGATGAAACAATGACCTATACCTATTATCAGAATAACGTAAAGCCGAAACCGGAAACAGAAGGCAAGAAAGGGTATGTCTGCAAGGTATGCGGTTATGTTTATGAAGGCGATGAACTTCCCGATGATTTTGTATGTCCTCTTTGCAAGCACGGGGCAGCAGATTTCGAGAAGCTTGAATAGGTTCATGAGACTGTGAATTGCGCGAATTTTTAAATAAATCGGAATTGCGCAGTGAAGCAGTCTGTGATACATTAAAGTATAACTAAATTTCTTATGGAGGGAAAAATTATGGTTTATGTATGTGGTGCATGCGGTTGGGAATATGATGAAGAGAAGGGATGTCCGGAAAAAGGAATTGAGCCGGGAACCAAGTTTGAAGATCTTCCCGATGATTTCGAATGTCCTTTATGTGGTGTAGGAAAGGATATGTTCGAAGCACAGTAAAATAATTATTCATCAACATGAAAGACCCGTCGGTTTCGGCGGGTCTTTTTAGGAGAGAAGCTCTAAAAAATTTGTAGAAGTTTTTATTTTTAAAGTTGAATTAAGTTTCGGAATGTAGAATGGCAGCATAGACACAGTTAACTCATTCAAAAAGAGAGGTGAATGATATGAAAAAATGGATGAAGATAACGATACCTGTTGTAAGTGCTGCATTGGTTACCATGGCGGTTCCGGTTTGCATTTATACCACTCCGAAGATTCTTTCTGCTTTTAATGAGGGAGTAAAAACAGAAACATACACTACAGAGAATATCGATACGGAAAATAGCTATACAGATAATAATGATACCGAAAATAATAAAGCTGAAAAAAGCTTTTTGGCAGGGAATAATCTGAGTACAAACAATGCCGACAGCGCTTCCGAGATTGTGACAAGCGATATGGAGAGCATTGCTTCCACACTTAAGGAAAATGCATCCAAGCTGGCAACCATTGAGATGTCGGAAAAGAATTCCAATGTGGAAATCTCGAGTGCAGGAATCTATGTGATTACGGGAAACTGTAGCGACGGCAATATAACGGTTAAGAAAGGAACTACAGGTGTAGTACTGATTCTGAAGGATTTGGATCTGACATCCAAAACCGGTGCAACAGTCTCCATAAATAAGGGAAGTATAGTAAAGATGATTATTCAGGGGACGGTTAACTTAACGGATGCTGAAAACCCTGACGATGAGAATTCTGCGGATGCGGAAACAGCGGATGCATTCGACGGTGCGGTGATTAAGGTAAAGGCCGGTGCCGATCTTTATATCGGAGGGGATGGCACATTAAATCTGGATGGATCTTCCTGCAAAAACGGAATCAAAACAAATGATGATCCTTCTACGGTATGTATTATTGACGGACCGACGATAAATATTAAAGCGGCGAATGATGCTATTAATTCCGGTTATGATCTGTCGATTCTTTCCGGAACAATTACCATCAATGCCGGAGATGATGCGCTTCATGCAGATCGGATTCTGACACTCGGAAGCGAGGATTCATCTCCGATAATCAATATCGAATCGTGTAAGGAAGGACTGGAAGGAACCGTTGTAAATATCATAAGTGGTGAAATCACCGTAAATGCAAGTGATGATGCTGTCAATGCTGCAAATTCCGACAGTACCTATGAAGGTGAAATGGATTATTCCATCAATGTATTGGGCGGGACAACCGTCATAAACAGTAAGGGTGATGGACTGGATTCCAATGGAAATATCAATCTGATTGCCGGATCCCTTACCATAAACTGTAACAATAACGGTGGAGAAGGCGGAATTGATTACAATGATTCCTACTATATCTCCGAAGATATGGATTTAACGAATAACGGCGGTATCACGTTTGACTCCGGTTCAGACGGGATGGGAGGCGGTAAATTTGAAAAAGGAAATGGCGAAGATTTTTTTCGGGGAGGCCGGATGATGCCGGATATTAATAATTCAGAGAGTGACCGGGACGGAGAAATGCCTGAGAAACCGAATTTCAACCAGAATGGAGAAATTCCTGAGAAACCGAATTTCAATCAAAATGGTGACATGCCTGAAAAACCGAATTTCGGCCGGGATGGTGAAAAGTCGCAAATGGAACATGGTTTTCGATCGGATTTGAACGAAAAGATTTCAGGAAATGATAATTAATTATTAATATATAATCCTCATATAACCAATACCCTCCGGAAGGACCCGCCCCTGGCTGGCGGGTTCTTCTCTTAAATAGCGCGAAATGGTGTGAATTATAAAAATCTGTTGACAAACATGGCTCAAAATGGTATTATCTTACTTGCTGAAAACAAATGCGATAGTGGCGTAGTTGGTAACGCGCGACCTTGCCAAGGTCGAGACCGCGGGTTCGAGCCCCGTCTATCGCTCTTCCAAAATCCCGTAAATTCAAGGTTTACGGGGTTTTTTATTTGTCAATTGTCGTCAGTTTGTCGTCAGTTAATGATTTTTTCTTGACTTTAAAATCTTTTCGCGTGCTAGATCACAGTAATCGAGCCTCTCAAATGTATAATTCCTTTCATTTGTTTGAGGAGAATGTCCCATGATTTTTGCACGATCAGTTGATGGAATCCCGGCGGGAACCAAATAATAAGAATTATAAGGCTGTTCGAAAGAGATTCGACAAATATGAGCAAATGTGTTTTGAAAGTGAATCCCCGTTTTTTGCTTCCTCCAAAATACAGGTATCTATTATGAAATCAATGAGGTCCCGCCTTAATGGTTTTTTTCCGTGCATCTGATCGAGAACTTTAGCAGTATCAATTAAAACAGCCAGATTCCGTAGCGCATCGAGATCATTATCTGTAAATGGATAATTCTCAATACTTGTTGCGGAAAAGTCAAAAAATGGTGTATCGTTCAACTCAGTCCACATAACATCCGTTCCAGTAATACTCATGCA